>DATLVJ010000319.1:0-4648 GCA_035577585.1 Candidatus Limnocylindrales bacterium | reverse complement strand
TGGGCGCCGTCGCATGGTACAAGAATTTGCTGCCGTTTGTGCACCGGGAGCCAAAGGCGAGCGTGACGGCGAAGGCTGCGCCAGATCAGGTTGCGGAGGCGCCGCCTGTGGAACATGTTGCGGCTGCACCCGCGAACAATCCGCCCGCGAGCACAACGAGTGTGGCGCCCGAGGCAGCCCGGCCCGTGGCGGTTGCCCCAACGCCGAATCCGCCTGTGGCAGCAGCGCCGACACCGGTGGCGCCGATATTGCCGCCCTCGATTGAATCGCCCGCGGAGCGAGCCGCGCTGGCGGAAAAAGGCGCAATGCGCGTGGTGGCTCCAGCGAAAAGCACTGCGGGAAAACCGAAACCAGCGGCAGAGAAAGGTGCAAAGAATCACGGAAAGGCGCAGACGAGCGGGGAATCGGCTCCGGTGCCGGTTGCGCCAGAAGTTTTCGTTTCCGATCAGCCGATCAAGCCGGCGAAATTGCTGAGGGCGGTGCAGCCCATTTATCCGCCGGATGCGATGCGGAACTACATTACAGGAGACGTGCGCATTGAAGCCGAGGTGGACAAGCAGGGGCGCATCGGGGCGATGAGGATTTTGCTCGGGCCGAAGCAGTTCCGGCAGGTGGCGATGGACGCGCTGAAGCAGTATGAGTATGCGCCGGCAACGCAGGGTGGGAGGCCGGTGACATCGAAGGTGACGGTGACAATCAAGTTCTGGTTCGATCCGTAGGCAGGGTTGAGGGCGTCAGCGGGTAGTCCGGTGATCACGTGGATTGCCTGAGAGCTAGATTTGGCTTAAAGTGTGGCTATGAAGTACGAAGACATCATCACGATTGAACCTGGTAAGCGTGCAGGGAAGCCGTGCATCCGTGGGCTGCGCATCACCGTCTATGAAGTCTTGAGTATGCTTGCCAACGGAATGAGCTACGCGCAATTATTGGAGGAATTTCCGGATTTGACGGAGCAGGACATCCTCGCCTGCCTGGCGTATGCCGCCGATCGGGAACGCAAAGTGGAATTACTTAAGGCGTGAAACTGCTTTTTGACGAGAATCTCTCTCCCAAACTTCCCGAAATGCTTGAGCATTTGTTTCCCGGTTCCACCCATGTCAAGAACTGCGGATTGAACCGAGCGAGCGACCTGGAGGTCTGGGAATATGCCAAGGCGCAGAGTTTTGTCATAGTTTCCAGAGACTCTGATTTTCAAGACCGAAGCATGCTGTTGGGGAGTCCGCCAAAAGTAATTTGGTTGCGGATACCCAATTGCACGAATTTGGAGGTCGCTGAGATTCTCAGAAATTCCCTAAGCGATATTGAGCGATTTCTTGCGCATGATAGCGCGATGTGCCTTGAACTCGGCAAGTAGGTCCGTTGGTTGTCAAATGCTGGGCTCGGATGTTAGCGCTCGCCCAGCTCCCCACGTTTAGATTCCATTGGCGGCCTAGTTTGTGGGGACGACTTTCGCCACTGAGGGCTTTAGTTCGATTTGGACTTGCTGGAAGTCGGAGGTGCCGATGTTTTCGGCGGAGTGCGTAACTGCGTCGCTCCAGCCCGCCGTGCCGGCTTTGGGACTGCGTTCAAACGTTTTGCCATCCTGCAGAGTGATTTTCAATTTTCCATCGGTCATGTAGTAAGAGACATTTTCGGGATGCGAATGCATGGGTGCGGCCTGGCCGGGTTTGAAATGGACGGCGAGGACGCGAACGTGTTCGTTTTCGAAGATGACGGTGTGGCTGTCGCCTGCGACCTTGGTGACATCCTGGGAAGGATCGGGGCGGGTGACGGCGTAGACGGCGGATGCGGTGAGAAGCGTTGCGCCGAGGATTGCTCGCGAAATCTTCATGGGGTCTCCTGTCGGGAAGGAACGAGGCTGAGAGAGTCTCCGGTGTACCGGAGTGGGGAGATGATACACCGGGGGTTTTCGTGGCGGCAAAGAAGAAATAGCTGGGCCACAGGATTTTAGAAGAGTTTTACGGCCAGGCGCTGCGGATTATTGCCAATGGGGATCAGGGTGATCAGGGAGTCGGTGCGGAGGCGGAGGACGGCGAGGTCGCCGGAGGATTCGTTGACGACCAGGAGCATAGTGGGCTTGGCGCCCGGTTCGGCAGGATCGAAGCGCATGGCGTTAGGGGCAACGCCAACGTTGATAGGTCTGCCGATGATGCGACGGTTGTAGATATCCACATGGAAGACGCGGCCAGCGGCGCGATCGGCGACGTACATTTCGCTGGCGTCTTCGGTAAGGATGGCGCTGGCGGGGGCGGAACCGAGGAGCATTGTGTCGCCGACTTCGTGCGTCCAGGTGTTGATGGCTTCGAGGACGTGGGCTTCGGGAGAGATGACGTAGAGTTCGCCGCCATCGGGTTTCATGAGCATTTGCGTAGGGCGGCCGGCGAGCTGGAGATTCGTGAGCAGAACGGCGCGGCGGAGATCGACGACGGACAGGCGACTCTCTGAGCGGCTCATGACGAAAGCGATGGTGCTGTCGGGGACGATGGCGACTTCGTCGGGTTGCGGGATGACGTCGATGGAGGCACGACGCTGGAGTGTGGCGGCATCGTGGATGGTGAGGGAAGCGCTGCGGCGGTTGACGACGAGGATGGATTTCTGGTCTGGCGTAAGGCGGGCTTGCACGGGTTCGGAGGCGGTGCGGGCGCGGCCGAGGATGGAGCGTGAAGCGGTGTCGATGGCGAGAAGTTGGTCGGAGTTGGCGGAGGTGGTGTAGACACGGGCGCCGGCGGCGGAGAAGTCGAGCGAGAGAGGCGCGGGGCCCACGGGGATTTTGGCGATGATTTGCGAGGTGCGTGTGTTGAGGGCGAACACATAGCCGCCGGCGCTGCTGACGCCCCAGATTTCGGGACGCTTGGCGTGTTCGCGAAGGTCGGAGATGGCCGGACCGACGGGAATTTTGTTGATGACGCGAAGAGAGGCGAGGTCGACGACGGCGAGCGAGCCGTCGGTGGTGGTGATGTAGGCGTTGAGATGGAGATCGGGACGAAGGATGGAGGGGCGATGCTCGCGAAGAAGAATGACCAGCGCGAAAATGAGAAGGAGGGCGAGGAGGAAGTAGACGCGGAAGTTTTTGGAGTGGGGCATGAGGAGAGCTAACAGTTTACAGTTTTTAGTCTTTGGTTTGAAAGAGGATAGCAGATAGCAGCGAACAGATAGCAGGAGGCGGGAAGGTGACCCTTCGGTTCTGCTCAGGGCAAGCTGGTGAATAGTGGCGTGGTTAGAAAATGAAAATTGGAAAATAGAAAATGGGGAAAAGGAACCACACATGGAAGTAATCGCCCGCAGTTGGTGGATTGCAACTTGTAGAGGAAAGAGTCGGATTTACACAGAGGCCACAGAGTTCAAAGCGAAGATAAACCTGGCAACTTGAAAGGCACAGGCCCTTCGGCACCGGTGTAGCACGCGGGGCGCAAAAAACGCGCTTCGCTCAGGACAAAAGGGGTGGCACGCGGCGGCTACTGAGGCGGCTTGACGTCCGGGCCAGCTTGCTCGATGCTTCCCTTTACCAGTTCGGTCTTTACTTCCGACTTTTGTCCGCGCAGCAGGTTGACTTCGGTTTCAAAGGTCCTGTAACCCGGCAGTTCCACCTTGATCCGATGTTTTCCAGGACTGATCGAGAGGGAATGAACCGCGCCTCCTAACTCACTGGCATGTCCGATGTATTGGTCGTCAAGAAATACAGCCGCGCGGCCGGGTTGGACAGTGACTTTTAACATGGCGGTGACGTCAGGAACTCGCGCCCCTGGCGATAGGTGCATAACAACGTGGACGATCTGCACTTGCCCAGGCTCGACCACGATCTTTCGCACAAAATTGTCGTATCCGGACTGGCGCACTTCCAGTCGGTGCTCTCCCGGCAGCAAGAGCACCTTTTTGTCTCCCTTCAATTCCTTTAGAAATCCTACATATCCGCCATCGATCCAAACACCGGAATCCCTTTCGACTTTCGAGGCACCCTCAAACTGCAACTCTCCCATGACCTTGTTGCTCTGCGAAGATGCTTGCCTGACCATACCGAAAAAGCAAAGGCTCGTAAGCAAGAGTTTGGCGAGCTGAAACCTCAACTTTGGTGACATTCTCCACCTCATTGGAGCTCAGATTTTTGAGGGACTGTGAAGGCAGTATAACACCTTCCGAATATGACCTTCGATACTTTGGCACGAACGCTTCCGAAAGAATTCAGCACGAAGCTAGCAGAGGGCCGCGAAGGCGCGGAGAGAATTGATTGTGGCTATCGGAAGCTGGCTTGAAAGCCAGCGCTACATTTGGAAGGAAGAGAGATTCGGCGCGATCCGTAATCGAAGAGAAACGATTAATGCGGAGGTATAGAGAGCTCGTTAACGCAATGAGCGACTCGGAACCAGAGGATTTTGAGGGTGCCGGGATAGAGAGATACGCAAACGATCTGGCCGGGTTGCACGGAGTTGTAAAGGGAACTGTGCACGGAGACTTCGGCGGGTTGAGCTTGCGGGCCCCAGGGGGCAAGCCGGAGGTACCAGGTGGTGCTGCGCCCGCTGGAAATACGCTTGTTCAGCACTTCGGTTTGAAAAACCCGGGGCAGGGAACGATCCAACAGGGTGTCCGTCATGGCTGTGACTCCACCGCCATAGGCAACGGCGATAAACAGAGTTGCCAGATAGGACCAGCG
>DATLVJ010000318.1:0-2172 GCA_035577585.1 Candidatus Limnocylindrales bacterium | reverse complement strand
GCGAGGGATAATCTCCACCTCATCCACGTCTATCTCAACTTCCTGATGAGCTCCCAGCGCGCGAAGCAAAACGCTCTGCATCTCGCTCTCTTCGGCTTGCTGCGGCGTAATCAATCCCCGCCGCACCTGCTCCGCGACCAGGGAATGATCGTTCGTCAACTGTTGCAGGTTCCCGCTGCGCAGCAGGTAGGCACGGCTATCCCCTACATGCGCGATGCTCAGCAGCGTTTCTTTCAGCCACAGGGTTGTGATCGTCGCGCCCATTCCGCGCTGCTCGGGGTTCTTTTGCGCTGCCTGATAAATCTGAAAATTCGCCTTTGCCACTGCATTTTTCAGCCGCCGGGTCTGTGAACTGATGTTTGCGGGAGCCTCGTCGAGCACCGTAGCGCCGGAATCTTCCTTTTCCGCCTCGCAAAATTTGTTGATGATATCCACGGCCATGGCGCTGGCCACTTCACCGTGTGCCTCTCCGCCCATCCCATCCGACAGGATGAATAGGTTCAGAGGCTCCACGATGCGGAACGAGTCCTCGTTGTTGGTGCGCACACGTCCAACGTCTGACAAGCCGCTGCTGACGATCTGCACAGCTTCTCCTTCAAGCCTTGCCGTGAACACAACTGGTACCCCCGGCGTGGACACCCCGGTCTTTACGTACTATCCACGCTAGCAGACACCCAGCTGCTCGGAAAGGCTTTGCATCCAACTGATTACCTTTCGATACCTAACACTTAACCCTTGGTCAATTGGAAAGAATACTCGATGTCCATGGGTGGATGGCAAGGGCCGGGACCGTTCTGGGGCGGCCCACGGCCTTCTGTAGGGGCTTAATCTCCACTACAATCTCGGTGTGCCCATCTCCCCGAAACTCCTGAAAAAGTGCTGGCTAGCCTTCGTAATTCTTCCCCTCTTTGCCCGGGATCTTGGCGCGCAAGAGCCGCCACCTGCTTCCGGCGCGCGCATTTTGATCCTGCCTCGCAAGCTCGTCAGTGGCGAACACGCCACCTTGGCGGTTCTCGATGTTGCCGGTCGGTTGACTCCCAGCGTGACCGTGGAGTTCTCGAACGGGGACACGTTGAAGACCGATGCAACCGGCCGCGCGATGTTCGTGGCGCCGCTGAATGCGGAGAAGATCTATGGTGCGATTCAGGGTCGCTCAGGCCGCGTTGCCAGCACGATTGTTGCTGCCGTGGAATCTCCTTCGGCGACCCTGGAAGTTGCCCTGGCCCCGCGGTTGGCTTCCTTGAGTGACCGATTCGAGTTCACGGGACACGGCTTCTGCGGAGACGCTGATGCAAACCATGTGTTGGTTCACGGTCTGCCGGGTCTGGTGCTGGCTTCTTCGCCCGCCTCACTGGCGGTCCTTCCGCCAGCCGAGTTGCAACCCGGCCCGGCGCAGGTGCAGGTCGCTTGCCGGCAGAAGAGTTCACCTGCATTCACGGTAGTCTTTGTTGCGCTTGAGCTCGAGGCCGGAAATGCCGCGCTTGCTCCGGGCGAGCATCGCAAATTGACGGTGCGTGTGAAGGGCAGCAACACCAAGGTGAACCTGGAGGCGCGGAATCTGGCGCCTGAGGTTGCGGAGTTGCAGGGCGGCACGCCGGTGCGCGCGCTTTCGACGGGCGGCGCGGACAATGTGGCGAGTTTCGAGCTGGTGGGAAAGCAGCGCGGCAGCTTTGTGATCTCGATTCGCCTGGTGGCGCCGCTCGGCGCACCGCGTTTCTGATTGCGCCACTCATCGCGCTGCGTAGATTGAAGGGAATCCGAGGATGCCTGAGCTTCCTGACATTGTCGTGTACATCGAAGCGCTGGAGCAGCGTGTGGTTGGCCATGTGCTTCAGCGGGTGCGCATTGCGGGTCCATTTCTGCTGCGGACGGCGGTGCCTCCGATTGATTCCGTGCAGGGGCACAAAGTTACGATGGTGCGGCGGATTGGGAAGCGGATTGCGCTGGGGTTCGAGAATAGAATGTGGCTGGTGTTTCACCTGATGATTGCGGGGCGATTGCATTGGAAGGCGAAGGCGGTTGTGCCGGATGGAAGACGGACGCTGGCGGCGTTCGAGTTTGATGCGGGAACTCTGACGTTGACGGAAGCGGGGGCGAAGAAGCGGGCTTCGCTGCATTTGTTTGCGGATGAGGCGGCGATGGCGGCGATCGATCCGGGCGGGCTTGAGGTGC
>DATLVJ010000317.1:0-8575 GCA_035577585.1 Candidatus Limnocylindrales bacterium | reverse complement strand
GACCACCAGGTTTCATACCCTTGGGCCACGGCGATCTGCACGTCCAAGCGATACAGGCTGCTAGGATGCGTCTCCAGGAATCGCACTCCTTGCGAAATGACCGCGCGGAATTGATCGGTTCCGGTGGCGCAGTCCTCGCTGTTATCAAAGCCCTGGGCAATGAGCAACGCAAATGCATGTTCTCCCCAATCGGTTTGCCCGTACTCCGACGCCACGCGCTTCAGAAGACTTCCGGTATAAATCCACGCAGTCGGATACGGGCTCGCTTCAGATCCTCCGTAGTCAATACCAAGCTCGTGAAGCTGCGAACGCCACTCCGGCCAGAGGCTCTCACTGGATTTATCGTTGCCGGACACCCACGTCAGGCGGCCCGCCAGGCGATCCGCGGCCAGAAGCAAGACGGGCTGGCGGTCCACCGGAGCGGATTTGGCGGCTCTGACCAACTGGACAATCGCGGCTTCGAACTCTTTCGCGTTCCAGTTGGACTGCGGGATAGCAATGACGCCGGCGCGGACTCCGGATTGTCCCGCGGCATGCGACGCGCTGAACTGCTGCTTCCACTGGTCCAGGGCTTCTTTTACTTTTTCAGGGGCGGTGTCCGGCTGTTGCTTTACCAGCATCGCGGCGGGACCCGGAAATTCACTCTTCAATTTCTCCGCGAGTCGCACATCAATCCCTGAACCCGCTTGATAGAGAAAGTTTCCGGCGGCGAATTGCTTTAGGTGTTCGTCATCCTTTAGAGCGTCGAGCAACGCGCGACCACGCGCTTGCACGCGGAGTCTGCCGACCTTGCGGCTGGGGTCCAATTCGCTCAGAAAAATCTGGATTTCCGCGTCCGCGGTCTGCCAACGAAGATTCGGTGGCCAAGCGGAATCGCGCGTGTGGCCAACTTTCGGGCTGGTGTCCTCGCCAGGGCCGAAACGCGCGGCTAATCGGCTTTGCAACAAGCCATGGAGCGCAGTCAGTGAGTCCGCAGGAAGCGAAGCGGTGGACACATCAAATTGTCCAAGCCGGACGACTCCTTGCTCGTTCTGCCCAAATATGTAGAACAACCAGTGGGCATCCTCGGGTTGTGTTCCTGTGGTGCAGCGCTCCGCCCAAGCCGCGTCGGCCGTTGGGCTCCACATCGTTCCGTTGAAACGTCGGCACGGAATTTCGGAATGCTGCCTCGACCAATCGTCGAAGGAAACTCCCAGGCTTGCTTTTTCGAATTCGGTCCAAATCCTGTGTGCCTGTTCCTCCTGCGACAAAATCGCGTTCTGCACGGGCGCTCCGGGAGCTAGGCTTTCGCTTGTGACCGGCGCAGCCATGGCGGCCCGGTGGACGGGCGAAGAAGCGCTTGGAGCGAGCGATTGAGGCTTCTCTACGAGACCTGCCCACGCGGAACGGATTGCGGGCAAGTGGGTGGCCACAAACACAAAAAGGGAGAGTATGGCGATGACGCCAATAACGTATCCCGCCGATCGGAACTTGCTGCCGAGTCGTGACGAGCCGGGAATTTCCGGAGCTTTGCTGGATTGCGTTCCAGAGGGTTGGGGAATATTTTCCTGGTCCAAGGGGGAATCCTCGTCAACAGAACGAGACTAAATACCGGGAAGGCGGCGGACAATGGTACCCGCGCTGCGCTGTTTCCGCGTGGTTAACTCCTGAATCTTCCGGGGAAACACATTGCAATACGCGCGCGCTCCGGAGAAGATGTGGCCGACTCTTCATGGCCACTTTCCGGCCAGCCGAGCGCGCGCGTATCCCCGGCAAACTCCTGATCGTCATCGTCCTGCTCGCGATTTCCGTGTTCATCAATTACATCGATCGCGGTAATCTTTCCATCGCCGCTCCGATGCTGAAAGACGAGCTGGGCATTTCTGCCGCGCAGCTAGGTCTTCTTCTTTCCGCGTTTTTCTGGACCTATGCCTGCCTGCATCTCTTCTATGGCTGGGTAGTCGATCGCCTCAACGTCAACTGGGTTTTCGCTTTCGCCTTCCTGCTCTGGTCTGCCGCCACCGCTTTGACCGGGATTGTGCACACCTTCGCGGCGTTGTTCGTCCTTCGCCTGCTACTCGGCATGGGCGAGGCCGCCAGCTACCCTTCCTACAACAAGATCATCGCGCTGAATTTCGAAGAGAAGCATCGCGGCGTCGCCAATTCCGTCCTGGCTTCGGGACTTCTACTCGGGCCGGGATTCGGGATGCTGTTCGGCGGGTTGCTGATGGCCCGGTTCGGCTGGCGTCCGTTTTTTATCGTGCTGGGCCTTGGGAGCATGTTGTGGATTTTGCCGTGGCTGAAATGGATGCCCCAGAAGCAGTACGCCAAACAGATCGAGACCACCGGCGCGCCGAATCTCATCGAGTTTCTGCTGCTCCGCTCGGCCTGGGGCACGTGTATCGGATTGTTCTGCGGAAACTACGTAAACTATTTCTTGATCACCTGGCTGCCATTTAATCTGGTCCGCGAACGGCATTTTTCGATGGACAAGATGGCCAGGATCGGGGGCCTCGCATATCTACTGGCGTCGCTGGCGTGCACACTTTCCGGCTGGCTTTCCGATCGCTGGATCGCCGCGGGTGCCACGCCGTCACTGGTGCGGAAGGCGTTTACCGGCGGAGGAGTCGGGTTGAGCGGGATTTTTCTGGGGTTGGCGGTCGTGAGCGGGCCGACGCTCTGCGTCGCGCTGGTGATCCTCGGCGTCACCGCATTCGGCGTCTCGGCCTCCAACATCTGGGCCATCACGCAGACGCTTGCCGGTCTGCGGGCCACCGGGCGCTGGGCGGGCTTCCAAAGTTTCTTTGGCAACATGTCAGGAATGGTCGCGCCCGCGGTCACCGGATATGTTTTGCAGCGAACCGGGCACTTTTTTTGGGCATTCATTATCCTGGTGGGAGTGGCGTTTGCCGGCGCGACCTCCTGGATTTTACTGGTCGGCCGCGTGGAGCCAGTAACCTGGGGCCGAAAATTGCGGGTCGCAGCGACCACATTCTGATCCTTGGGCCCCAAACGCGTGCGAGAGTTGTATTATGGTAATCGCATCGAGCGCGACTCGGAAAGTTCCATCCCAAAAGAACGGAGTCACTGGATTTTCCGCCCACAGTTGATTCCCGAGTCGTTCAGCTGGCGAGCCGATTTACCAAGGCGGATCCATGACCAAGAAAATGGACTGGGCGGGGCTTTTCCTGCTGGCGCTCAACCTGCTGGCATGTTGCAAATCTTCCCCGCCACAGAAGGGAGCGGATTCCAAGCCTCCCGCGCAGGCCGCAGAACCGAGTTTCATTCCCGCCGCGGAGACGCCGCCAAACGCACTCCCCCCGGCGATTGGCCGCGGCGTGCGGACTGAAATGCGCAACGTGATGTTTCACCTCACACGGGATGCCGCCGCCCACGTCGAATCCCTGTCTGGAGAAATGTATCCTACCGGCAAGAACGCGATGCCCGTTTTTGACGACAAAACCTCGTTCGAGGTGCACGTAGCCCAGGGAAGAATATCGATCACTCCGGAAGCCATGGCGTCGATCCTGAATACGTACGTGTTTGCTGGGAATGATTCGCCCTTTAAAGATATGTCCATCTCCATTGACAAAGACCGACTGCTTATCAAGGGAAAATTGCGGACCAAAGGTGACATTCCGTTTGAGACCTCGGCCACTCTCAGTGCCGCTTCCGACGGCCGCATCCGGGTAAGCACGGAGAAGTTGAAGGCTTTGCACGTCTCGGTGAAGGGGATGATGGACAAATTCGGCATCGAGTTGGCCGGTTTGGTCAGCACCAGCAAGATCCCGGGAATGGTTACGGACAAGAACGATGTGTTGATGGATTTGGGGGTGCTGTTGCCGGCGCCGCATATCAAAGGAAAAGTTTCGGCGGTTTTGATTGAGAATAATTCCATCATCACGATCTTCGGTGACGGAGCCAGGCCCAGCTCCTCGAATGACGCCGTCAGTTACATGAGCTTCGAGGGAAGTCCGGTGCGATTGGGGAAGCTTACAATGGAGAGCACCGACCTAACCGTATTAAACTTGGATTCCAGTGAACCGATCGAATGGTATCAGGATCACTATCGCGATCAGCTCGTGGCCGGATATTCCAAAATGACTCCAAATTTTGGACTTCGTGCCCATGTAATGAGCTTCTCGAAACTCCCCCACCCGCCGCCGGCAATTCCAGCGCAAGCAAAGAACTGATCCTCTCGAGCGACCACATCGCCCATCCCCGCCGAACCAGCCAAAAGATCGTGTACAAACGTGACACACATCACGGCAATGCGGCAGGCCGCCTCGTACATTCCTTGCTATGACAGCACCCGGAAAACCCGACCGCGCCGCCTGGATCCAGGGCCCTTCTGCCCGGTGCAATCCCCCGCCCGGGCGCGCCGACGCACCCTGGCGCCTGGTCCTGCTGGGCGCGCCGGGCGTCGGCAAAGGCACCCAGGCCGACCTGCTGCACCAGCGCTTGAACGCTTGCCACCTTTCGACCGGAGACGTGTTCCGCGCCGCGGGCGGGCGTGCCGAATGCGACCAGAGCCCGGCGATCAAAGCTGCGCTCCAATACATGAAGCGCGGCGACCTGGTGCCCGATTCGATCGTTTGGGAGATGCTGCTGGAGCGCAGCGGGTGCCTGCGTTGCGGCGGCGGGTTTCTGCTGGATGGGTTCCCACGAACGCTGGCGCAGGCGGAATCGCTCAAACATTTGATGGAAAATCAGCGATTGTATCTGACGGCCGTGCTCAATTATCGATTGCCGTTGAACGAGGTTGTGGCGCGGCTCAGTGGACGCCGCACCTGCCAGAATTGCAAAGCGGTGTACCACATCACGGAACGGCCCCCCAAAACGGCCGACTCTTGCGATCGCTGCGGCGCGAACCTATTTCAAAGAGAAGATGACCGGCCCGAATCGATAAAAGTGCGCCTGGAAACCTACGAAAAGAGCACCGCACCGCTAATTGAGTTTTACCAGCGGTTGGGCATTTTGGTGACGATCGCGGCGAACGGAACTCCCGAGGAAATTTGCGAACGCACGGTCACGGCGTTGGAGGATTGGCGTGAGAGGAATTCAGCGCGAGAGCATGCCTGACGCCTGACGAACTGGAAACTAAATCTTGACGCCCCAGAAGCCATTGTCGGGCTCGGCGAGTGCGATGCCCACTTCCCAGGCTTCATGACCACGCCAGACCACTTGGCCCTGCGCGCAGCGGCCCGTTTCGGGCAATACGAGGCGCACCTCGCGATGCAGGGGGACGTCGGCGCCAACTACGGCCATGCAGCCGGACTGGCTGACGTCCACGGTCAGGCCATTCGCGGTGCGGCGAGCTTCCCCTTCGTCCCATTCAAGGCGCAAGCGGAGGCTCGCGGTCGCTCGGGGGTGAGAGCGCATGCTGGCCCAGCGCTCCTCCATCAGTTTAAGCTGCGAAAGCGTTTGTTCCGGGGTTAACAAAGACATGTAAAACCTCACGGGGGAAATTGCAGTCTGGGGGGCCGACTAAAAACTTAAACCCGTGCCGGCCCCGCGTCAAGGGTACTCTGCCAAAAAAGTATCCCCTTGAGCACCCCATTGAACACCCCACCGGGCACCCCCCGGAGTCCCCCTCGGATCGCCTATTTCTTTGCGTGCTCCACCCTCTCCAGCAGCAAGGGTTCGATCTTTTCGGAGAGATCCTTTACGGTGAAAGGCTTCCGGATGAAGGCCCGGGCCCCCGCCTCCATCGCCCGGAGAACCCCTTCCTCCGAAGTGTGTTTGGTAATGACCACGACCGGGGTGCCCTGGGCGCTCCGCACATAGGCCAGTGCCTCCAGAAGCTCCAGGCCATCCATTAGGGGCATGTCAATGTCTGTAAGAATCAGGTCGAAGGTGAATCGCTGCACCATCCCGAGGGCTTCGCGTCCGTTGCTGGCTTCCAGGATGTCACCGACATTGAGATTGGCCTGATGGAGAGAATGCTGAATGATTTTACGGATGGTGGAGGAATCGTCGACCACCAGAACCCTGCGATTTTTCACCGGGAGCCTCTCGCCGAAACTGGAACCGTTCCCAAGCCGCCCGAGAGAAGGCGGTGCAACCTGTCAATAGTAGAACCAATAGTTTTGCCTCAGTCAATGAACCGGCGGTTTTGATGGCCCTAAGAGAAATCAGTCGCGGGGCCTGCATTGAGGGGTGGATTGGCAAAAAAAGGCCCGCGCCGGATTCCCGGTGCGGGCTGTGAATTGGTTTCAGAGACGGGCTAGCTCTTGGCTTCGACGGCTTCTTCGACCTTGCTCTTTTCTTTCTTTTCCTTCTTCTTGAACTCGTAGCCGACCAGTTCGAGGATAGCCACTTTCGCGCCATCGCCAACGCGCGTGCCGCCATGGATAATCCGCGTGTAACCGCCGGCGCGATCGGCAAACTTCGGCGCGATTTCGCTGAACAGCTTTTGCGTCATAGCCGGGGTCATCAGGTAAGCCGCGGCCTGGCGGCGCGACGCAAGAGTGTCCCGCTTGCCGAGGGTGATGATTTTCTCGGCGACGGGGCGGGTGGCCTTGGCGCGCGTCAGCGTGGTGGTGATGCGGCCGTGTTCAAACAGATTGGTCACCAGGTTGCGCAAGGTCGCGCGGCGGTGCCACGGATTGCGTCCCAGTTTCGATCCCGACTTCAGATGTCGCATTTTCGCATTCCTCAAATTCCGGTTTTGCAGGGACCGCCTTTTGGGGCGGTCCGTTCAGTGGTTGACGGTAATCAGTTATTAGTTTTCGGTTTTCAGTGCAACCTGCTGCACTTAAAACTTGGAACTTACAACCGAAAATTTCCTAGAGGCCGATCGTTTCGTCGCTGGTTGGCGGGGCGGTCTGGCTCGGCAGAGGCGGCCAGATGATGCGGCCGTGCTCGTCGAACTTCATGCCTAGGCTGAGGCCCATCTTCACCAGTATATCCTTGATCTCGTTGAGCGATTTCCTGCCGAAGTTCTTGGTCTTCAGCATTTCGTTTTCGCTCTTCTGCACGAGTTCGCGGATGGTCTGAATGTTGGCGTTCTTCAGGCAGTTGTAACTGCGCACGGAAAGCTCCAGCTCTTCGACGGAGCGGTCCAGGTGCTCGAGACGCGGATCATGAACCGTGTCCTGCGGCATCTCAACGTTCTCGGGCGGCTCGTCGATGTTGATGAAGATAATCATGTGGTCCTTCACCAGTTTCGCGGCCAGTCCGATGGCGTCCTGCGGAGTGATCGCGCCGTTGGTCCAGACTTCGATCATCAGCTTTTCGTAGTCGGTCATCTGTCCGAGACGCGCCGATTCGACTGAGTAGTTCACCTTGCGCACGGGCGAATGAACGCTGTCCACCGGAATGTAGCCGATGGGCAGGTCTTCGTCATAATTGCGGTCGGCGGCCACATAGCCGCGGCCGTTCTTGACGCGCATCTCGATCTGCAGCTTGCCGCCTTCACTGACGGTGGCGATGTACACGCTCTTATCTAGGACCGCGAAATCCGCGTCTTCCTCGATCTGGGCGCTGGTGACCACGCCGGGCTGCTCGACGTTCACGTAGATCGTCTTCGGCAGATCGTTGTTCAGCTTGATGGGCACCTGCTTCAGGTTCAGGATGATGTCGGTCGCATCCTCAACCACACCGGGGATCGAAGAGAACTCGTGCAACACGCCCTCGATTTTCACCGCGGTGATGGCCGCGCCCTCGATGGAGCTGAGCAGCGCGCGACGCAGTGCGTTTCCAACCGTCGTACCCCAACCGCGTTCAAACGGCTGGGCCGAAAACCGGCCATACCGTTCGGTCAGCGATTCGAGCTCCGGCGCGAGACGCTTCGGTTTCTGAAATCCCTTCCACATCGTGTTCCTTCCTTCTGGCCCGAATACATCGGGCCCAATGCCTGTCTTGCTTTTGTGTAGTGGCCGGTCTTCGGACTGGCCAGTCTAAAGACTGGCCACTACATCGTGAATCGATTACTTCGAATACAGTTCGACGATCAATTGTTCGTTGATCGGCGGCGTCTGCATGTCTTCGCGCTTCGGCAGAGCCACAACCTTGGCCTTAAACTGCTCGCGCTCCTGCTCGAGCCACGGCACGGAATTTTGGCTTTGCGCAACGTTGCGCGCTTCCAGCACCATGGCGTTCTGGTGCATTTTGTCCTTGATCGCGACTTCCTCGCCCACGTTTACCTGATACGACGGGATGTTGACCTTCTTCCCATTGATCCGGACATGGCCGTGGAGGACGAGCTGCCGGGCCTGGGCCCGCGAGGACGCAAGTCCCGAACGCCATACCACGTTGTCGAGGCGGCGCTCCAGCATGATGATCAGGTTTTCGCCCGTTGGACCCTTGGCGCGCTCCGCCTTGTGAAAATAATTGCGGAACTGGCGCTCAAGCAGCCCGTAGGTGCGCTTGGCTTTTTGCTTCTCGCGCAGCTGCAGGCCGTAGCCCGCAACTTTCGCTCGCCGTGACTGCCCATGCTGACCCGGTACAAAGTTACGCTTCTCAATCGCGCACTTGTCCGTGAAGCATCGCAGCCCCTTCAAAAACAGCTTCTGCCCTTCCCGACGGCACAGGCGGCAGACTGCATCTCGGTGTCTTGCCAACTTCTGTTCTCCCTTCCCAAAACTTCTCTAGC
>DATLVJ010000316.1:0-2757 GCA_035577585.1 Candidatus Limnocylindrales bacterium | reverse complement strand
AGATCATCAAGCCCGGCATGGATAGCGGCGAGGTGCTGGCTCGTTTCGAAGCCGAACGCCAGGCGCTTGCCCTGATGGATCATCCGAACATTGCGAAAGTGCTGGATGCGGGGGCAACTGCTGACGGTCGGCCGTACTTCGTGATGGAGCTCGTGAAGGGCGAACCGATCGCGAGCTATTGCGACAAGCACCAGCTCTCCATCGTCGAGCGGCTGGAGCTCTTCGAGCAGGTCTGCCAGGCGGTCCAGCACGCGCATCAGAGGGGGATCATCCATCGCGACATCAAACCTTCCAATATTCTCGTAAGGGAATCGCTGGAAGGCGTGGCGATGCCCATGGTGATCGATTTTGGGGTTGCCAAAGCCACTACCGATCAGCGTTTGACCGACAAAACGGTTTTCACGGCCTTCGAGATGCTCATTGGCACACCTGCCTATATGAGCCCGGAGCAGGCGGCACTCAGCAGTGTTGACGTGGACACGCGCACGGACATTTACAGCTTAGGTGTACTGCTCTACGAATTGCTGACCAGCTCGACCCCTTTTGAAACGGAGGAGTTGCTAAAAGCCGGCCTCGACGAAATCCGCAAGGTGATTCGTGAACAAGAACCGCTCCGACCGTCCACGCGCCTGAGTAAGATGGCCGGGGCCGATTTGACGACGGTAGCGCAACAACGCCGGTCCGAGCCGCCGAAACTGATTCACACGATACAGGGGGACCTGGACTGGATTGCGATGAAGGCGATGGAAAAGGATCGCACTCGTCGTTACGAAACCGCCAACGGCTTAGCCCTGGACATTCAGCGATTTCTGGCACACGAAGCCGTTTCTGCGCGCCCCCCCAGCAGGCTTTATAAATTCCAAAAGACGGTGCAGCGCAATAAGCTGCTGTTTATTGGAATTGGCGTAATCGCAACCTTCCTCGTCGTCAGCTTGATTGTTGTTTCGGCATCTCTGACCAAGGAGAAAAAGGCGCGTCACGACGCGGACCTGGCGCGCATCGAGGCGAACGATCAGCGGAAGAAAGCGCAAGCGGGCGAGCAGAACGCTTTGACCGAAGCGGCCCGAAGCAAAGCAGTGACGGAGTTTTTGAAGAGGATGCTCGGCGGCGTTGATCCATCGGTTTCTGCAGGATATGACACGTTCTTGCTGCGCCAAATTCTTGACCACACGGTTGAAGGTATGGAGCAGCAGTTGACGAACCAGCCCGCCGTCGAAGCCGATCTCAAGGTGATTATCGGAGGAGTTTACGGCAGCCTCCGAATGTGGAAGCAACAGGAATCATTGCTGCTATCTGCTGCGGCTTTGTATCGGAAGTCGCCCGCGGGCGCCGAACAAAAGATTGCGGATGCTCTCGCCGCCGCGACTAACGCGCATCTGATGCTGGCCAAGCTCAAAGAGGAAAAACCAGAGTATGGTGCGCGTTGGCCGGCGGACGAAGCGCACGCACGTTATGAGGTAGCGATACGTCGCAGCAGCATCATGCTGGGGCTAGACGATCCGCTTTTCGACGAGTCGTTGCAGGTCCTGGCACGCTTGTTAACTAACAAAGGCAAGGCGGAGGAAGGAGCGGATATTTATCGTGAGCTATTAGGAGTCCGCCGAAAGCACTTGGGAGACAAAGACACCCGCGTCGCGGAGACCGTAACTGAGCTGGCAAGAGCCCTTGTGGACAGCCATAACGAGGTTCAAGTCGAGCAACTGGCCCGCGATTTCCCCATAGTCTGGATCACCCGTTCGGAGGAGTCGGCTCGGCATGGCCGGTGGTCGGAAGCCATGGCGGCAGCTTCCAGGTTTTTGGAAATCCAGCCCGGCGATCACAGCGGTTACCATGTTGTTGCCCCATTACTGGTACAGACCGGAGAACGCGCGGCGTATGAGCAACTCTGCGAAACAATAACCGCTCGGTTCGCGGGAGCCACTGATCCATACACAGCCGACCGGATGGCAAAGGATTGTCTGATCCTCTCTCGACCGGGCGCGGACCTGAAGGTGCCAGGCGAGCTGGCGGAAACTGCGGTGACCAAAGGCGAGAAGGACACTGGCGCTCTTCCTTTTTTCCAATGCTGCAAAGCATTGGCTGAGTATCGACTTGGGAACTGGGAAGGAGCGACAAACTGGGCAAATCGTGCGGCGGCGAATTCGTCTCCCTATGCCCGTGCTGAAGCTAACGCCATTCTGGCAATGGCGCAATTCCAGTTGAAACACGTGCAGAACGCGCGCGACGCCTTGAATAGATGCGCCGAGGTCGTGAGGACGGAATTACCGAAATTCACAGACAAAGATCTCGGCAGTGATTGGCGCGACTTGATAATCGCCCACGCTTTGCAATCCGAAGCAAAACGGTTAGTTGATGGCGAACCCTCTTCGGCCGCGCGTCCGGCAAATCGGCCGCCTTAGTCCGTCTTTAAACGCTTTCCGTTGCTCGCAAAAAATGTCTGCAATCCTCTGAGATTCAGTGCATCTTTCATGCGAGAACATGAGCGACGCCACGCAGTTGTTGACCGCCGTCGAGCAAGGTGAGCCTCAGGCTGCAGAGAAGCTGCTTGATCTCGTTTACGATGAACTGCGGCATCTGGCATCGGCGAAGATGGCACAGCAGGCTCCCGGCCAAACGCTTCAACCGACTGCCCTGGTGCATGAGGCCTGGTTGCGGTTGGTCGGAGACAAGAATCCGACGTTCAGAAATAGCACGCATTTTTTTGCGGCTGCGGCCGAGGCGATGCGCCACATTCTGATAGATCGTGCTCGGCGCAAA
>DATLVJ010000315.1:0-4297 GCA_035577585.1 Candidatus Limnocylindrales bacterium | reverse complement strand
GTGGGGCGGATGCGAGGTGTCGCACGCCCTGCACTGCCATCACCCGCATCGAGTCGGGAGGACGCGCCGGCCTGAGTGCGCGCGGAACCTTTAAGCCGTTCGGCTACCAGGGAGCGTGTTTCTTTGAGCCATTCGCGGGTGCTTTGAACTCTCTCAAGGTCGGACACCAGACGCTCAAGCGTCGGTGGATGGATGGGGCTCTGGCCCTCCTGCGTTCTGTCGCTCAAGAGTGCGAGGACGATTCGTCCTGCCAACTCTTGTTGCTGAAGAAACTCGCGAAACCTTGACGAAGCATCCCACGCATTCGCCGCAAGCAGTTCTCCCACAGCACTCGGACTTAACGCTTCAAGGTGCGCAAGCTGGTAGCGCAAATCATAGAGAGTCCTGGCAAACTGCCATTGAAGATACTCAGGCAAGATGGCATGCGTGATGGGCCAAGCGATGATAGAAAAATGCTCTGCCCACTCGCCCGATGGCTTAACGCCGTGGTAGGTTGTCTGAAACCTCGAAAACCATGTTCGGAGTTGGTTGCGGCGCGTAGAGGTGATCGGCTCCTTCCAGCGCGGCGTGCGTTGCTCAAATGATGGCCAGAACTCGCCGCCGTCGTAGTCATAGCCCAGTTCGGTCGCATAGACAACCCAGAGGAGCCAATGCCGTACGAGTTTCCATCCGTCCTCTTCCAACTGGGCATGCAGTAGGTCCGTGATCTCGTCAAATTCGTCTTCGGTCAAGCCGTGCTCAAGCGCGAATAATGGAAAATCCAAGTAGGACCGGAGCGATGCGAGTTGGGCGAAGTGGCTCTGCAACCGTTCCTGCCATTGATCGAGAGACATCGCCACGGTTTCAGACTCGCTTGCGCAGCTTCAGCGGAATTTCGGGGTTGGGCTCGAAAAGGAGCGCTTCGATGCCTTCGCGCTTCCAAGCCTTGAACTCTGGCCTGCGCTCCGACCGTGGCAACATCCAGCGCTCGATTGCAAGCTTGGAGACGTCATCCGCAGAATGGAGCGATGACAAGTCGGGCTTTCCTTTGCCCGTGCGAAGGAGTTTCAAAGCGTTGTCGGCGAGTTGGCAGAAGAAGACTTCACGCTCAATGCCGTGACGGAGCAGATCGTCATTGAAACCCAGCGCTTCAAGCGCGGCGCGCGTGGTGCGCATTCGCCAATTCGGCCCCTCACCGAATTGGTGAAGGTCGGCGTAGGAATGGCCAATCTCGCGAAGGTAGTCGCGAAGATCTGCAAACAGGTTATCGGGGATATGAAAATGCCCCCAACCGCCGGTGTAACCGATGGGACTGAAGTATTCGATTCCACCCAGCTTCAGCCGATTGTAGACAGAGGACCGGCCCATGGAGGAGGATGTGGTCACCGCCAGAAGGCGGGCCTTCTTCTGCTGTTTCGAGATGATACCGGCGGTCTTGCCGTACGCCTTGGAAAAATGGTCGTAGACATCGCGGCTACGAACCAGGCAAGCGACGAGCTTCCCACCGAGGAGGGCATTGTATGGTGGGAGAGCACCGAGAACATAGGCATCCATGATATTGACTAGCCGTTCTCCACGCGCCTGCGCGTTCCATTCGATGATTTTGTCCCGCACCGACAAATTGAATACGGGGTCGCCAATCGCGATTATGCCGATCAGCTTGCCATTGTGGTTGTCCCAGACGAGGAATCGGAGTCGCCGGCCAAAGCCGTTGGACACAGGTACCGACCAAGTCAACGAGGCCAGTCTGAACAGGTCGCCCTCCCACGTGTCGCTTGATACGAGTTGGAGCGCGGGCGAAATCTTGGCCGGGTCTACGTCCCCTCCCGAGGCGAAGTATTTAAGGAGCTTCGGCATACGTTCGGAGAGAAAATTCTGACTCACGGCGAGCCGGTCATTTCGTTGTGCGGTGTGGATCGTGCGAATGGCATCCTTTCCAGTACCGGGAGGCATGAGGGTGCCGTCGTCGCCCTTGTGAAAGCCCAAAGCTTTCAAGTGGCGCCGCAAGCGCCTCTTAAGCGAAGCCTCGCGTGTGGATACGCTGATTAGATTCCCGCCGTTCCTTCCCATCATTTCCTCTACCGTCACCCTGTTCCGCTTTTCGTTTGGCTAGGCTCCTCGCCGAACACGTTGTCGAGCGCGCACACGTTGTTGCACCTGGCTGTAGAGACGTGGCTCATCTGCGGTGATCGTTACGGCGAGGCCGAAGTCCTGTACCGTGATTTCCGGAGGTGCCCAATTCCTTCGTGCCTGAATCATCAGGAAATACGTTTCCCCATACTTTGCGTCTGTTCGGGTAAACGCCCACTCGCGGCGCTGTAGCGTGCTGGTCTCGACCACGCGTGATCTCGGCAGGAGTTCGCATTGATGCGGCGCTCGAAGTGCGCCGGGCGCCTCCTCCCGTTCGTCGCGTGTGACGGATCGATATGCGGCAACGATTTCGTCGGGTGTTTTGCCTCGGAAGAGGTGCATTCCCATTTCCACTCCCAGGTATTCCGCGCGTCGGCGCCTGACGGGTGGATCGAATGCCAACGAAGCAATAATTCGCTTCTTGCCCAGAGCATTGCGAAGCGCATCCGGGATTGGGATCTCGTACAAGATGAGCGTGTCGAGCGTGATTGTGCCTTGAGCAATCAAGGTGACACGCCGGTCACCGGACTCAAGGGCAAGTTCGGCATCAGGCAGGCCATACCCACAGACCCGCAGGATTCCAACGTCGCCGCCTATCGGTGCGATCCGATTCGAGGCAGGTTCCGGAACCGAGGCCGAGTTTGCGAGCACAGCACGCACTAGGTTCGGATCGAGGTTGCCCTCGACACCAGGCGCGAGTTGATTCCAGACAAGCGCGCTTACACGCGCAATCTTTGGAGCCGCTTGGCTAGTACCGACCCGGAACGAAAACAACCGGTCCAATGGCTCGTGAGAAAAGGACATTACTCCAACGCCCGCGTCGGGGGTTTCTGTGTTGACTCGCCGATACTGATTGCCAACGCCTTCGAACAGAACGTTGCCACCGTAGTGCACTAGATCAGGCTTGATCGCGTGGTTGATGCCAAGACCAGCGCGGGTGAATGGAGATGGTTCATCCGGCCCGCCAACTGCTCGAGCGAAATCGCCCGCGCGCGCACCTGCCCGAATCGCAGGCGCAGCAAACTGGGAGATCGATCCCACGGTCAGTGCGATCCCCGCCGTGGCAGGATCACTCAGTGCCGATTCGGGATCGAAAAGATATTGAGGATAGTTCTGGAGGACCTCCTCGGCTTCCGCCGCCGTGTTTGCGTGAACCCTGCGGTTATTGCCCGCGGACACCACGATCAGAACCTTGTGTCGGCGTGCCAGCGTATCAAGCGCTTCGGCCCAAAGTGTCTGACGCCGGTTAGTCCCATTGAGAACAACATCTGGCGAGCCGAGCGACAGATTGAAGACGCGGCAGTTGTGGGGCGGACGACGAAACAACTCGATGGCCGCCTCCATCTGGTTATGAATCAACCGGTCGTCATCAAAGCGATTCTGGTCATTCAATACGCGCGCGCTGAAGAGCCGAACGGGAGAAGCAAACGTCCCACTGCCATAACAGGCCCGGATATCACCGAACACAGCGAGGCCGCCGACGTGCGTGCCATGTCCGTTGGCGTCTGCGGGATCATTCGTAGCGGTTAGCACAGCTTCCTCATGCCCGACATTCGCCGCCAGAAGGGGATGATTGGAGACGATGCCACTGTCCAAGATGCAGACCCGCGGGCCCTCCTCGGGCGGCGCCGGTGGCGCAGGAAATTCCCGGCGCGTGGCTCGGGCAGCCGCGACGGCATCGAACACGGGCTGTTCCGGAAGCTCCACCTCCGCCACGATCGCAGCATCGAGAAGTTGCTCAAGCTTGGCACCTGAAACGCTCACGCGAGCGACGGCTAACAGGTCTCCCACAAATTGATCAGAGAAGTGCTCGCGATCCGTCCGATCCTGGTTGACCAAAGCTTGCAGTTCCGCCATCTCTTGCCGCGCGAGTTCGGCAAGCCCGGGGTGCCAGAGTTCGACATCCAGGGCATAGATCCGTGGGGGTTCGATCCGCTCGCCATTTACGCCGATTTCTGCGCCCAGGCGAGCCCCGATGCGATCAGCCCGCGACCAACTTCGCATCTGGCCTGCTTCGATGAACTCGAACACATCCCACTGCGTCGTTTTAGCCTGTACTCCGGCGATTATTCTGGGACCGGCCATGTACTGCGCGAGCGCCCGACGGAACTCCGCTAGATTCGCATCGTCCTGAAAAACGACAACAGCCTGGTTCGGTTCGATGCTTACAACAGTGAGTCCCGCGGCC
>DATLVJ010000314.1:0-10880 GCA_035577585.1 Candidatus Limnocylindrales bacterium | reverse complement strand
GAGCGCCCAGATGTGCTCCGGAGAGATGAACAGCCGGACGCCGGCAGCGGGCGCGTTGCCAGGCTGATAATCGCCGCCGCTGACAACGGTCTTCGCGCCGAGTTCGCGAGCTTTGCGATCGGTGCTGGATTCGGTTTCGGCCGGGGGAAGCAGGATGGCCACGACGAAAAGGGCCAAGCCAAAAATGGCGGTCATCCAGCCGTTCCAAAGGCTCAGCGGCAGAACGACCAGCGCGGCGCCGAAACACGCGAGGACGAAGCGAAACGCAGCCCAGGAGCTTTCGTTGCGGTGAAGCTGGAGCAACCGCGGAAAATGCCGCAGCGCCAGAAAGAGTGCTGCGCCTAGGAAGCCACGTAGCCGAGGCAGGAATTTTGCCTGCTCGGCGGCGATCGCGGTGGGTGTTGTGCTCATGTCCGGGGTGACGCTTATTTTACATCAGGCTGAAGCCCTTGTATCTCCCTCATTCTGGCAAAGGCGCGGCGAACGTGAGGGATGCCAATGGAGCCCCCGACGACCAGGGCGACGTTCAGGGCGTCAATGACTTCGGCGCGTTTCCAGCCGAGCTCGCCGCAGCGGACGAGGTGATAAGTGATGCAATCATCGCAGCGCAAAACGGTGGAGGCGACCAGGCCGAGGAGTTCCTTGGTGCGGGAGTCGAGGGAGCCAGGCTCATAGGCCTGGTGATCCAGGGAAAAGAAGCGCTTGATGCCGAGGTGCCCGCAGTTGAGGATTTCCTCATTGAGCTCGGCGCGAAATTTCTGAAAGTCGTCTAGTTCGTGGGCCATGATTCCTCCGGAAGAACCGCTTTGGCATTGTACCGTCAGTAAGATAGAAAAGTGGCAGGCGTGCTTTACTAAATAAAGTACTTGACAATGGCAACTACTTCGCATAGCGTAGTGGCGAGCCGCTTCTCCCGGCAGGAGACCTTCGCCATGCTCCGACGGATTATTGCCATTGCCGCCATATTTTTTGGCGCTTCCCTCGCCTGGGCCATTCTTGGTTCCACCATCTTTCTCCGCACCGACAGCGCCGGGAGTTCCCTGAGCGGACGCGTGGCCTCCACCTGGGGCGCCGCGCAGGAGCAGGCTTCGCCCGAAGTTCAATATGTCTGGACGGAATCGCAAACTGTCACTGCCGAAGAAAATGGGAAGAAAATTACAAGGGAAGAGAAAAAAGAGCGCGGCCAGCCAGTCTCGTTGGATTCAACCCGGATTGAAGCACAGCTTCATGTTGACTACCGCCAGAAGGGGTTGCTGTGGTTCAGCACCTACACAATCGCGTTCCATGGCGAACACGCGTTCCACAATCCCACGAGTGCGGAACAGATTTTTGTCTTCCGGCTCCCCTTGCCGGCGGAGCAAGCTGTATATGATGGCCTGTCCGTCTCGCTGGACGGGAAACCGTTGCCACTGACGTTCAGCAGCTCAGATGTGAGCGCGCGGGCAGTTCTTCCGGGCGGGGGGCGGGGCATTCTGACGACCGCGTATCGTTCGCAGGGCCAGAAGAGTTGGCGATACCGTTTCGGGCAATGCCGTGTCGCAGGGGCGGCCGCCCTTGGAGGTGCGGGCATCGCTCAGGCAAACGATTTTCACATGACAATCAAAACGGATTTTTCGGGCTTTGATTTTCCCGACAACTCTCTCTCGCCGACCGAAAAGCGCAAATCCGGCGACGGCTGGCAACTGCGCTGGGACTATCAGAATCTGGTTTCCGGGTACGACATCGCGCTGACCATGCCGGAGAAGCTTCAGCCCGGGCCGCTGGCTGGAGAGATCAGCTATTTTGCGCCCGTTTCGCTCTTATTTTTCTTTTTCATCGTGCTTGTTCTCTCGGAATTGCGCGGCATCGAACTGCATCCGATGAATTATTTTTTCCTTGCCGGCGCCTTTTTTGCCTTTCACTTGTTGCTGGCCTACCTGGCAGATCACATTTCGATTCATCTGGCGTTCGCGATTTCGTCGCTGGTATCGATTCTGCTGGTGGTCAGTTACCTCAGGCTGGTGGTGAACTGGCGATTCGCCTTGGTTGATGCGGGCTTGGCGCAACTGGTTTATCTGGTGCTGTTCTCTTACGCGTTTTTCTTTGCCGGTTTCACTGGATTGGCGGTGACCGTGGGGTCCATTCTGAGCCTGTTCGTGGTTATGCAGATGACGGGGAGGATTCGGTGGAGCGAAAAATTCTCGAGACCTGCGGCCACTGCCGCTTCTGTGGTCGGTTGAACTATTCCCGGACGCACCGGTGACGCACGCAGGCGGATCAACTCGGTTCAGGCTTAGTTGGCGACGCCAAGTATCGCGCCTTTGCGGCCGATCACGATTCCGGGGCGGGCGCCGGTTGGCTTGCCTGAATCCCAAACCAGGACGCCGTTGACGAACACTTTTTCGATTCCTGCTGACAGGGCGGCGGGGTCGGCAAAGGTCGAGCGGTCAATCACCGTCGCGGGGTCGAAGAGCACGAGATCGGCGACCGCGCCTTTCTGGAGGACCCCGCGGTCTTTCCACCCGAGCCGCTGAGCGGGAAGGGAAGTCATCTTGCGAACCGCTTCCGGCAGGGTCAGCCAATGCTTTTCCCGGACGTAAAGTCCAAGAACGCGGGTGAAGGTTCCCGCGCCGCGGGGATGCTGGGAATTCACGCCACCGTCGCTGGCCACCATCACCCAGGGTTGTTGATAAAAGGCTTTCATATCGCTTTCAATCATGGATTGGCCGATGATGCTCGCTTCAGTGTGCGCGGCGTCCCCTTCGCGGATCAGGCGGATGTACATGTCCGTCTCGGAAAGGCCGTTGGACTTGGCCAGTTCAGCGATGGTGTGCCCGGCGTAAGATTTGTCCGGCGAAAATTCGGTGATCGTGATGTGAGAGCCGCCGCCGTAGCTTTCGAGAGCCTCCGAAACGCTTTTTGGGTTTTCATATTGCTTGTCGGGGACGACGACTTTGAGGTTGGAGTGCCACGCGTCGTAAGGATAGCAGTCGGCCAGAAAATCCACGCCGCGTTTGCGGGCCGCTTCGATGATCTTGATGTATTCCGGGGCTTTGCCCTGCACGCCAACGGTTCCGAGTTTGATATGCGAGTGTTCCACAGGGATGTGCGCTCGCTCGCCGATGGCGATCTCTTCTTCCAAGGCTTCGAACGATTTATCGGCTTCATCGCGGATATGGGTCATGTAGACTCCACCGCTCGCCGCAGCAATTTTGGCGAGCGCAACGAGTTCGTCCGTGGCGGCATAGCTGCCTACTTCGTATTCAAGGCCGCTCGAGAGGCCCAGAGCGCCTCCGTTCATTTCCTGGCGCATGCCTTCTTCCATCAAGCGAACCTCAGCGGGCGTTGCTGTGCGTTTGAAATCCTTGCCCATCGCTTGCAGGCGAATCGTCGCGTGGCCCGCGAACGACCCTACGTTTACTGCCGCCGGGTGGTCTTGCATCTGGTGGAACCAGGAGGCCAGGGGCCACGGCGATTCGCCGTCCGCCCCGATGATGAGCGTGGTGATCCCCTGAGAAACCTGTGTTTCGGCTGCCAAATCCTTGGGCAGCGATTCTTCGGAATGGTTGTGAATGTCAATGAAACCCGGAGCGAGAACGAGTCCTTTGGCATCCAGGGTTGCTTCGCCGGGTTTTGCGGCCAATTTGCCGATCGCCACGATGCGGTTTCCGGCGATGCGCACATTTGCGCGATGGAGCGGCGCACCGGTGCCATCCGCAACTTGCGCGTTCAAAATCAGGAGCGATTGCGGTGTTGCCTGGGGATAGGCGGGAAAGAGTGCCAGACAGCAGAGCAGCAATTGCGCGAGAAAAGTCCTGGAGATAGGCTTCAGCATTTTTTGAATAAGTCCTTTGCGGTATTGTGGAGCTTCCGATGCCCGAAGAACAATATCACGACTGAAATATTTTCGATGTTCAAGCAGACAAATGGAAACTAAAGGACGACTTCAGTCAGAGCCTTGTGGGCGAGGTCGGCGGCACCGGGTTTTCCGGCGAGCACCAGATTGGCCCATTCGACGCCGGCGTGGGAGATGCGGACAGCTTCGCTGGTGAGGGATTCGGGCCCGCCGGAATCGGAGTTGCCGAAGAAGATGCGGTCCATCGGCTTGGAAGCGATCATGCGATTTTTCGTGTATTGGCCGGGGACGGCCATGAACATGGGGTGGCCGCGGCGGTAGATGCGGATTTCGACGGGGTCGACATTGAATTCGGGGAGCAGGCCTTGGAAATCTTTGAGCGCTTTCGCGGCCAGGGTTTTGCAATCGGCTTCTTCGAGAAGAGTGGAGCGTTCGGATTCGCGGAGCGGCGTATAGAAGGTGAGGATGTTGTATTTCGGCTTGTAACCGGGATTGTTGCGGATAGTCCAGTCGGCGACGATGAAGTCGGTGAAAGTTTTGCCCGGGCACCAGTTGTCGTAGCCTTTGCGGTAAATGGGCTTGTCGAAAATCATGTTGATCATCGGATAGGGCGCGTAGCGCATGCGGCGCATGGCTTGCTTTTGCTCGTTGGGAAGACCGGCGACGAGGCGCGAGGTGATGTATTTTGCCGTGCACATCAGGACCACTTTCGCGGCCACGGTGGTGATTTTGTCGCCTTGCGCGTAGGTGACGCGAACTTCGTCCTTGTCGGGGACGACGGCGACCACCGTGGCGTCGCTCAGCATGCGCTCGCCGTAATGTGGCTTGAGAGTTTCGACAAGTTTGTGCGTGATGCAGCCAAGGCCGCCGGGAAGTATCACGCGCTGGTCGTCGAGGCCCTGGATGAGATATTGCGTGTCGGCGATGCCGATGAGCGCGGAGGTATCTTCGGAAAAGGCGCCCCAGTTGGAAGGGCCGTAAGCGTCCCAAAGTTTGGTGATTTCTGGCGCGTAGGGAGCGAGATATTTGGTGAACGGCTCCTGATCGAGCGCTTCCATGTTTTTCCTGATGTCGATTTTCATGATGTCATCGCGATATTTTTTGAAGCTGGCCACGACTTCTTTTGAATAGGGAAGATCGTTGATGCCCGTTCGCCAGATGTCCGGGGCGTATTTTCCGTTGTCAATGATGGGATCGGGCATGTTGATGAGCGGCATATCGAGGCCGATCTCTTTGGCGAGATGGTCGCCGGGGTCGCCGCGATAGCCGTAGGCGGCGCCGGTGCCGAAAATCTGGCCTTCGTATTCTTCCTGGTAGGCGTTGCCGCCAAAGTGATCTTCTTTTTCGAGCAGCAGCCAGTCTTTGCCTTTGAGGAAATAGGCGGCGGAAAGGCCTGCGACTCCGCCGCCGATGATGACGACGTCAGCTTTTCTGGTAGCGTCGGGTTTGGGAAACGAGTGGCCGTCGCGGACCTGGTGGCAAACGCCGAAGTGTTCACCTTCGACGAGCGGCGATGCCGAGGCGCCGCCGGGTTCTTCGAGGAGGGCTTTGTCGATCGGGCAACCGGAGGCGATGGATCCGGCAACGACGTACTTGATGAAATCGCGGCGTGATTTAGACATCGATCTTTCTCCTGGGGCTCTTAAGGGCGTTCGAGAAGTTCTTGAGTTTCCTTGCCAGTGGTGCGGGTGCGAATTTGATACCAGATCAAAATCAAAAAGACGGAGGCGGCGAAAATCAGGGTGGAGATGGCGTTGATCTCCGGGGTGATACCGCGGCGGAGGCGGGCCCAGATTTCGAGCGGCAGAGTGTTGTCACGGCCGATGAGAAAGAAGGTGACGGCGATTTCGTCCATCGAGAGCGTGAAGATGAGCAGGCCGGCGGCAATCAAGGAGAGTTTCAGGTTTGGCAGCGTGACGCGCCAGAAAGTTTGCCAGGGCGTGGCGCCGAGGTCCAGCGAGGCTTCTTCCTGGGCGCGATCGATTTTTTGCAGTCCGGCGAAGAGTTCGGTGGTAGCGACGGAGATAAAAGCGGTACCGTGGCCGAGAAAAACGGTGGCGAGGCTGAGCTGGAGACCGGAGAAAACAGCGAACATCAGCAGGGAGAGGCCGGTGATGATGCCGGGAAGAATCAGCGGGAGAAGGACGAGACGGCGAAAGATGGACTTGCCAGGGAAAGTGGCGCGGTCAAGTGCGAGCGCGGCGAGAAGACCGAGCGTGAGCGAGAGGACGACGGCGCCGATTGCGACGAGCAGGCTGTTCAGAACCGAGTCCCAGATGGCGGAATCGGTGAAGAGCAGACGATACCACTGGAGCGTGAGATGTTTGGGCGGAAACCCACCGACACCGTCGTGGTTGAACGAGTAGACGATGAGCACAACGATTGGCAAATAGAGGAATGCGAAGACCAGGAACGAGTAAAAACCAAGCATCGGAGAGCGCCGGGCGTTTTTGGATTCGCCGCTCATCGGTAGGACCACCGTTTTTCCAGGCGCTCGGTGAGGAAGAGCAGCGAAATGGTCAGCAGAAGAATCGAAACGGAAATCGCGGCGCCCAGCGGCCAGTCGTAAGCAGTGCCGAAGAGGCTTTGGACGATGTTGGCGATCATGATGCTGGAAGGGCCGCCGACCAGGAGCGGCGCGAGAAAATCGCCGAGCGCGAGCAGAAAAGCAAAGGTGGCGCCCGCGAGGAGGCCCGGAAGCGACAGTGGAAGGATGACGCGGATGAATGTGGCGCGAGATCCGGCGCCGAGGTCGTGGGAGGCTTCGACGAGATTCCGCGGGATGTGTTCGAGCGAGGCGTAGAGAGGGAGAAAGACGAACGGCGTGTAGATGTGCGTAAGCATCAAGACGACGGCGAAAGGGCTGTACAGGAAAAAGCTGACGGGTTCTTTTGTGAGGTGGAGGTATTGCAGGAAGCCGTTCAGCACGCCTTCGGAACCAAGGATGGTTTTCCAGGCGTAGCCCCGGACGAGGTAGCTCACCCAGAGGGGAACGATCACAAGCTGGTAGAGAATATCCTTGCGGATTCCCGCGTGGAACGACATGTAGTACGCGAGCGGATAACCGAGAAGCAGGGAGAGCAGCGTGACGCCGGCGGCGATGCGCATGGTGCGGAAGAGGACTTCGAGATACACGGGATTCTGAAACAGCTTGGCGTAATTTTGCAGGTTCCATTCGTGGGCGATCACGCCGTTCTGCACCAGCCAGAAGCTGTGGGCGAACATCAGAGCATACGGGAGCAACAGGAAGAACGTCACCCATAGTATGGGCGGTGAGGAGACGATCCATTTGTAGACGCGCGAATACATTTTTAAGTCACTCGCGAACAGGCACGGCATCCGCGGGATAAAACCAGAATTCATGTTCGCCGGAGAGCGGGCCGCGGGCGGGGATTCGCGCGCGGAGCGACTGGCCGGCCGCGTCGAGTTCGAGATGCTCGCTGGAACCGGAGAAAATCTGCGAACGGACCGCGGCGCGGAAGCGGACGGCGTCCGATGCTGGCGGTCCATCGGCCGACAGATGTATGGACTCAGGCCGCAGGGAAAAGAGAGCGGTGCCGGCGGGTTGCGTTGACGACCATTGGAGCGAGCCGCAGGCGGCCACGCTATCCTTTATTTCAGCGCGCAAAAGATTGGTTTGGCCGATGAATTCGGCGGTGTAACTGGTTGCGGGATGCGCGTAGATTTCACGGGGAGAAGCGACCTGTTCCAGGCCGCCGTCCTTCAAGAGGGCGATGCGGTCGGAGAGGGCCATGGCTTCGTCCTGATCGTGGGTGACGAAAAGAAACGTGATGCCGAGCTCGCGTTGCAGCGATTTCAGTTCGCCCTGCATCTCTTTTCGGAGGTTGGCGTCGAGCGCGGAGAGAGGTTCGTCGAGCAGAAGCAACTTTGGGCGATTCACCAGGGCGCGCGCAAGGGCGACGCGCTGCTGCTGGCCGCCGCTGAGTTTTGCGGGGCGCGAGGCCGCGAACTCCTCCATCTTTACCATTTTCAGCGCCTCGTTCACGCGGCCGGGAATTTCCGGTTTTGCCGCGCCGCTGACTTGCAGACCGTAGGCGACGTTCTCCTGCACGGTTAGATGCGGAAAGAGGGCGTAGTTCTGGAAGACCGTGTTAACGCGGCGCTTGTAAGGAGGCAGGGTGTCCAGGCGCTCGCCGCTCATCCATATCTCGCCGCTGCTGGCCTGCTCGAAACCGGCGATTAGGCGGAGCAACGTTGTTTTGCCGGAACCGCTTTCGCCGAGGAGGGTGAGGAATTCTCCCGCGGCGATTTCGAGCGAGATGCGCTTCAGGACTTCGCGCGGGCCGAAATTCTTGGTGACGTTGCGGACTTCCAGCAGGACGTTTCCCTGAGCCGCACTTGCAGCGGCATTCTCCGCGCTGGCAACCGGCAGCGTCACGGAGCGGCCTTTACCTCATTCCAGATTTCAATGTATTTGGCGCGGCGGGGCACGTCTTGCCAGAAGTAGATGCGTCGCATGTAGGCGTCGGGATCGTCGAGATGCAAACCTTTTTTCTCCGCTTCGGTCATGGATTGTGCGGCGGCGGGGTTGGCGGGAGTGTAGTGGGTGACGTCGGTAACTTTTTTCTGGGTCTGCGCCTGGATCATGTATTCGAGGAAAGCGTAGGCGAGTTCCTTGTTGGGGCTGGCGCTTGTGATCATCAGGTGATCGATCCAGCCGGTGGTGTTTTCCCGGGGAATCGTTTCTCCGATGGGGAAATTCGCCTGATGCAATTGATTGGTCATCAGGGGCCAGCCCATGGCGATAACCACTTCGTGGTTTTCGAAAAGATTTGTCAACTCGCCGCCGGTTGACCACATTTTGCGGATGTTGGGTTTCAGGGCGAGGAGTTTTTGTTTTACAGCTGCAAGCTGGTCGTCGGACAGATTGTAGAGTTGCGATGGATCGGGCTTGTCGTAGCCGAGCATTTGCGCGGCCGTATATAAGGTGGAGAGGTCATCCCAGACGGAAACTTTACCTTTGTACTTCGGGTCCCAGAAAGTTGCCCAAGAGTCCGGGGGCTTCGCAAAAACGGTGGTGTCATAGAGAAGCGGATTCGGGCCCCACATGAACGGAACACCGAAAGCTTTTCCGTTGGCCTTGACCAGCGGGAGTTCGCGGAGCTTTGGCGAGAGCTGCGAATAACTGGGAAGCTTGGTGAGGTCGAGCGGTTCGGCGAGGCCGGCGCGGGCGATGGAAGCGGCGACGTCGCTGGAGGGCGAGATTACGTCGTAGTTGCCGGCACTGCCGCCGCGGAGTTTGGCGACGAGGTCGTCACTCGAGCCCATGTACGAGGCGGAAACTTTGCAGTGATGCGCGAGTTCGAACGCATGGACAAACGCGGGGTCGGCGTAGCCCTCCCAGACGAGCAGGCTGAGCGATTCCTCTTTTTTCTGGCAGGACGCGAGGAGCGTCACGCTTGCGAGCAAAATCCCAGCCAGGCGGAATGCACGCAGCTTATTTGGCGTCGGCTTCATAGACGATCTTGCCTCCCACGATGGTGATGACCACCTTTGTATCACCGATGGTGCGTGGATCGACTTCGAAGATGTTGCGGTCGACGAGAATCACGTCGGCGGACTTATCCGCGACGAGGGAGCCTTCCGTCTTTTCGCGGCGTCCCGCGAACGCTGCGCCGAGCGTATAACCCTCAACCGCCTGCGCGACCGTGACACGCTGGGAAGCTACAAAACCATCCTTCGGCAGGCCCTCTTTCGTTTGCCGGGTGACCGCGGTCTGAATTCCTTCCCACGGATTCAGTGTTACCACGGACCAATCGCTGCCAAACGCGTAGCGCCCTCCCGCATCGGAAATGCTCTTCCACACCCAGGCGCGTGCAGCGCGCTCGGGGCCAACGTTGTGCGCCCAGACGTCCAAAGTGTCGCTGTCCGGGTAAGAATGCAGCGGTTGCATGCTGGCGATCACACCCAGCCGGGCGAAGCGCGGAATATCGGCCGCGTTGATGTCTTCAATGTGTTCGACGCGATTGCGGCGATCGTTCGCGTGATTGCTTTTCTCCGCGAATTCATACGCGTCGAGGGCAGTGCGGATGCCGTTATCTCCGATAGCATGCGTGAAGATCTGGAAGCCGCGCTTGTCCGTTTCCGCCACGGCCACCTGGTATTTCGCGGGGTCCCAGAAAAGTGGTCCGCGCGTCGAAGGATCGTCCGAATAGGGTTCGAGGAAGGAAGCGGTGTGGGATTCGACGACTCCATCCACCATGAATTTGACCGCGCCTGCATCGAGCCAATCGTCGTGGTATTTACTCCGCGCTGCCTCCACGGCTTCGATGTCCTGCTGGCGGAGTTCCGGCGGATCCTGAAAATAGGCGACATAGAAACGGACGGAAAGCTGTTTTTCCCGGCGCAGTTCGTCGAGCAGCTCGAGCTCTGGAAAATCACCGCCGGCGCTGTGGACGCGGGTCAAGCCGTTCTGGTTGGCCCATTTCATGCCGTCCCGATAGGCGCGCAACTTGGCGGCGCGGTCGGGTTCGGGGATTACTTTTGCCACGAGCCTCGCGGCGCTTTCTTTCAGCGCGCCTGTGGCTTCGCCGGATTGCGGATCCCGCACGATCACGCCGTTCAATGGGTTGGGAGTGTCCTTGCCGATGCTGGCGAGAGAAAGCGCTTTCGAGTTTGCCCAATAGGTGTGGCCGTCAAAGCCCTTCAGGAACACCGGCCGGTCTGGGAATAGTTCGTCGAGATATTTTTTGTCCGGCAGAGTGGCGGAACCGAACATCGCATAGTTCCAGCCGCGGCCCTGGATCCAGTCGGTACCCGGATGTTGCGCGGCATATTCGCGCAGGCGCTTCTGCAGTTCGGGGACGTCTTTCGACCCTTCCAGGTGGACACGGCTGAGGCCGAGGGAGCCGCTGAGAAAATGAACGTGACAATCGGTGAAGCCGGGAAGCACCAGCTTTCCGCCGGCATTGATCACTTTGGTTCCCATGCCGCGCATTTTTTCGATGGCCGCATCGTCGCCCACAGCAACGATCTTCGCTCCGTGAATGGCGACGGCTTGCGCCCACGGTTCTTTCGGATTTTC
>DATLVJ010000313.1:0-2175 GCA_035577585.1 Candidatus Limnocylindrales bacterium | reverse complement strand
CAGCGGCGGGCCGGGGTGAAGAAACTGTTGATGGAATTGGGCGGGAATGGGCCGCAGATTGTGTTGGAGGATGCGGATTTGCCGCGAGCTGCGCGGGCGGCGGCGTTTGGGGCGTACTTTAATGCGGGGCAGGTTTGCTGCGCTACGGAGCGCGTGCTGGTGGACAAGCGTGTGCACAAGGATTTTCTGGAACTGGTGGTTCAGGAGGCGAAAAACATTCGCGTGGGGGATCCGCTGGCGCAGGGAGTGACGATGGGGCCGATGAATAATACACCGGTGCTGGAGAAGACGGAGCGGCATCTGGCGGACGCGGTGCAGAAGGGGGCGCGGGTGGTGTTCGGCGGGAAGAGGGCAGCGGGGCAAGCGACGAAGATGTATTTTGAGCCGACGGTGATTGATGGCGTGAGCACGACGATGCTGTTGAATAAGGAAGAGACGTTTGGGCCGGTGGTGCCGGTGATTACGGTATCGGAGTATGACGAAGCGATTGCGCTGGCGAACGGGACGGGGTACGGGCTGCAGATGGCGGTGTTCACGCGGGACATTGATAAGGCGTTCTATTTTGCGGAGCGGCTGCGGAGCGGAAACGTGGTGATCAACGATACGACGGATTACTGGGAAGCGCATGAGCCGTTTGGAGGAGGCGGAGGGACGCGGAGCGGGTATGGGAGATTGGGAGGGAGATTTACGTTTGAGGATATGACGCATTTGAAGACGGTGGCGCTGCATGTGAATCCGCTGAAGTGACAGCGGGTTAAGTTGGTTGCCATGGTCCCTCCACTGCGCGGCCCGACGCGCCAAAAAACGGCGCGGAAGAAAAAATCGAACCGCTCCGGTCGGGATGACAGAAAAGGCAGGAGAAACCAAAGAGAAACCCGAGAGCACAGGCAAGAGTGCCTGTGCCACATAAGGAGAGCCGAGTGAAATTTACTGTGCTGGGAGCGGGGATGATGGGGTGCGCTACGGTCTATGATTTGGGGCGCGCGAAGGAGGTGACGGAGATTTTGGTTGGGGATTTTGATTTGGCGCGGGCGGAGGAAGTGGCGAAGAAGTATGGAGGCGGGAAGGCTCGCGCTGTATTTGTGGATGTGAGAAATACGGGCGAGCTTGCGAAACTGCTTGCGGGGAGCGAAGCGGTACTGAATTGCACGCAATATTACTGGAATCTGGAAGTGATGAAGGCGGCGCTTGAGGCGCGGGTGAATTATCTGGATTTGGGCGGATTGTTTTATACGACGCGGAAACAGTTGAAGATGGATGGGGAGTTCCGGGGAATCGGGAAACTGGCGATATTGGGGATTGGAAGCGCGCCGGGAATTGCGAACGTGATGGCGCGGTATCTGGCGGACCAACTGGACCGGGTGGAGTTCGCGGGGGTGTACAACGGGAGCAGGGATTTTCAGAGTTATGCGGATGCGATGTCCTTTGGATTTTCGATTGCGACGATTCTGGATGAGCTGACGATTGCACCGATGGAGTTTACAAGGGGCAAGTTTGTGAAGCGGGAGCACTTTTCTGGCGCGGAACCGATGACTTTCAAGAAGCCGATTGGGAAGCTGGTGATGCGGCATTCGATTCATTCGGAAGTGGCGACGCTGCCGCTGAGTTTCAAGAGCAAAGGGATTCAGGGGGCGTCGTTCAAGATTAATTACGATCCGCAATTGATCGAGGCGGTGCGGCTGTTGACGGGGATCGGGTTGCTGGAGCAGAAGCCGGTGAAAGTGGGTGGAGCGGAAATTGCGCCGCGGGCTTTTCTGGAAAAGATATTGAAGTCTCGGCCACCATCGGGAAAATCGCCGAAGGACGTGGAGACAATCCGGGTGATTGTGCGAGGGAAGAAAGGCGGGAAGAAGAAAACGCTTTCGCTGGATGCGACGGCGCGATATAGGACGAAGCCGAATTTCAGCGCGGTGGCGCGGGATACAGGGTTTCCGATTTCGGTGGCGGCGCAGATGATTGCGAACGGGAGAATTGATACGAAGGGCGTGCAGGCGCCGGAGACGGCGATACCGGCGCGGGAGTTTTTGCAGGAGATGGACCGGAGGGGGATCCGGATCAGCGGAGCGACGTGGGGATAGAGGAAGTTGCGGGGGCTGGGAAGGGCTTCGTGGATAGGTTTCGGTGCGGCTTACGTTGAGGTCCTTCGCGGCGCAAAAGGCGCGCCGCTCAGGATGA
>DATLVJ010000312.1:0-4903 GCA_035577585.1 Candidatus Limnocylindrales bacterium | reverse complement strand
CCCTGCCCGCTGCTACTGGCCATTCCCACCGCCATCATCGGCGCAATTTCCCTGGCCGCGCGCCGCGCCATCATCATCAAAAATCCCGCCATCCTTGAACAGATCGAAAGGTGCCAGACGCTCATCTTCGATAAAACCGGCACGCTCACCTACGGCCGGCCCACGATGACGGACCTTTTGTGTGGAGCAGGAATTGCGCGCGACATGGTCTTCCAACTGGTCGCCAGCGCCGAGCAATATTCAAAGCATCCCCTGGCGGGTGCAATCGTCGCCGCTGCAAAGGCGGAGAAAATCCAACTGCTGCCGGTGGACCAGATCAGCGAGCGCCCCGGTGAGGGCTTGCGCGGCCAGGTCGCTGGCCACAGCGTCTTCGTCACCGGACGCAGCAAGGTAAATCAGTCCGGCCTCAAACTGCCACCGCTCGCCAGCGGCCTGGAGTGCCTGGTATTCATTGATGAAAAGTATGCGGCCGCAATCCGGTTGCATGACGCTCCGCGAAAAGACAGCGCCTCGTTCGTGCGGCACTTGAAGCCGAAACACGGCGTGCTGAAAGTGATGCTGGTCTCCGGTGATCGGGAGTCCGAAGTGAAATACCTCGCCGAAAGCGTGGGCATCACCGAAGTGCGCGCAGGAAAAAGCCCGGAAGAAAAAGTGGCGATCGTGAAGGAGGAAACCGCCAAAGCGCGCACGCTCTTTGTGGGCGACGGAATTAACGACGCTCCAGCGCTAATGGCCGCTACCGTTGGGGTGGCCTTCGGCTCGCAAAACGACATCACCACGGAAGCCGCCGGCGCGGTGGTGCTTGAAACCTCGCTCGGAAAAATCGATGAACTCATCCACATCGGCCGGCGTATGCGGCGCATCGCGTTACAAAGTGCGCTGGGCGGCATGGCCGCCAGCATGATCGGCATGGTCGCCGCCGCGTTGGGATTCTTGCCGCCCATTTGGGGCGCCGCAGGACAAGAGTTGATCGACCTGTTTGCAGTTTTGAACGCGGTGCGCGTGGCGCTGCCAACAGAGGATTTGCAGGATTATTGATATAAAGAATGAAGTGAAACCGTTCGGATCGAATTTATGGCTTGCTTGTCGAAGCCGGGGGAGTTTGCGGAGCTGCCTGCGGATTCGATTGCTGGCTCGGTGCGTTGTTCAGAATCGCGTTGAAATCCGGGTGCGTTCCCGGTGTTTGCGCGCTCCCGCCCGTCACATTGGGGTGGCCTGGCGGCATCGTTCCCGGGGTTGTTCCTGCGGGCGGTGCTTCGCCTGGGCCCGGATGCTGCATGCCACCGGCCATGCCGGTGCTCTTCAAGACCACCCACTCTTCGCCGCGCTTTTCCAGAGCGTAGCCAATCTGCATCATGTTGCCCGCCGGATCCCCGCCCTTGGCGCGTACCTCCACCTGCGCTTGCGCCTGGTTGCCGTTCACGGTCGCCTGCGTCACACTGATGTCCATATTGTTCAGGTTGAGCATATTCAACGCGGTCAGATGCTTGATCACACCCGCGCGAATCGCTTCCTTTTCGTCGGTCTTCGATTTACAAGCGACCGCGAACACCACCATCGCGCCGAGCAGTACGGCAAGAAATCCGCGTTTCATTCCATTTCCTTTCGCTAGTGCATCCCCGAAACAGGCTTGGGCTACGTTCATCGTAACGTAGGCAGGGGTCGAATGCGAACGGAAGCCACACTGGGCTGGAGGAAAAGTGACCGCGCAAAATTCCCTGGAACTCGGGGCTAATAATGCGGCCCACTGCGCTTCGGGGAACCCGCAAAAGTACGCTAGAATATAACTCTCGGTCGGGGCGTAGCGCAGCCTGGTAGCGCGCCTGCCTTGGGCGCAGGAGGCCCCCGGTTCAAATCCGGGCGCCCCGACCACTTTTTTTTGCCGTTGGGGTCCCTCGCAAAAACGCTCGGGATTTCGCTTGCGGGCTCAGACGCCCGCAAATCAGCTCAAGTTCAAATCCGGGCGCCCAGACCAAAATTATCCTCCTTATTTTTTTAGCTTATAAAAAGCAGTCTTCACCCCAAACTTCACGGTGGAATTCCGGCAGACAGGCGTGCAAATTCGTAAATCATTAAACCGAGCCAAGTTATAGACGGATATTTGGTAGGTATGGGGAAAATTCAGGGGACACTGGCATTTTCTGATCTCGTCAATCTTCGAAATGCAAATCGGTGGAACCGTCGTATTTGAGCTAAAGCGATTGCAGAGCGTAGGCAAAGCATTCGCCTATGGCCCGAATACTTGTGGAGGTGAAGTGGAAATAGTGTAGCGGAACTTTCTCTGGGTAAGCCCTTCTCGACAGAGCTTGCAACTCTTAGGGGACGGCGTCATAAAAACGTACTAGAACTTTCCGCTTCCACTGTCACCAGTGCCCGCGATCTGGGGAACGTCTCCGTTGCCTTTCTTATCTCACGAGTTCGGCGGCGGAGTCCTCAACTCGAAAGAAGAGGTGAGTTGGATCGTTTTGTGCAGGGTCCGGTACAGAGGGCAGCGCATGGCGTAAATACCGTGCGTCCGCTCGACTGTCTCCCTCACCGCTTCCGGCGCCTCCAGTCGCATAGCCACGTGAATGCGGCGAATGACGAGTACGCTCTCCTCTGTTTCCACCTCTCCGGTTACATCCGCGGTCAATTTTCCGTTGCTGGCATCGATTTGGCGCGCTTCCAGCGCGCCTCCAAATGTGCCCACCATTCAACCGGCGGTCGCCGAAATGACATAGTCAATGGTTGAGGAGTGGGATTCCTTCAACTTTGCCGGGTCAACTTTGTAGTGCTCGGCGATCGCCCCGTGGACACTGTAGATCACCGGTTGGGACTCGCCTGGCAGATGCGCGATGCGAAGGGGGCCCTGCCGGCGCTCGATACGCGATTTTGAAACATAAACGACATCACCCATGATTTTCTCCTTCCAGAAAAATCGATTCGGCCGAATTTCGCGTAGCTACTTGTGCTCAATAGCCCCCGGAGATCGTTTGAGGTCGAGGGGGAGTATCTGCAATTGCCATTTGAGCGGCACCGACGCAGGGGGATAGCAGATCGTCTTGTCACAGGCCTGATATTTTAACTCCCCTGTGATGGAAATTGTTTTCTGCGTTGAAACGAGCGAGCGGACTACATCCCCAGTCTTGGAAGGAGTCACAATAACATCCTGGGTGATGCGAAACTTGCCCTCGAAGACCGGTACGCGTTCCTGGATCGCTTCCAAATAGAGGACTTTGGAGTTCGGGTAAGTCACCTGAGAGAGTTCGATTCCCGAGCTTCGCTGTAGTTCCAACTGAATCGGCCTGTAGCCCTTTACCCCCGGAGAATAAACATGGAGACCCGGCGCCAGCTCGATTTCAGCAGCCAGGGTGACGCGGCTGCCCGGTGCCACGGCGCGATCGGATTGCGTAAGGCTGAGCCGCAGATGAGGCGCTTCCGCATTTTGGCTCACTTCCTCGGTCAGTTCCGGGAAGAGCTTTCTAATAATATTGTTTGCCGTGAATCGGTTGGTGTACTTAGCTTCAAAGTATTTTTCGCGAATGACACCAGTCTCGTCTATGTAGAAAAATCCAGGGTGCGCCATCCCTTTCGTCATTCCCTTCGCTTCCGTGTTGAGCACGTTGAAGCTGCGAATGACTTCGGACTGGGGGTCAGCCAATAGTGGAAAGTCTATCCTGTGCCGCTCAGCGAAATCTTTCAGAATAGCCGGACTGTCGTAGCTGATTGCCGCCAGTTTAAGTCCCTGCGCCTCAAATCTCTTCTTTGCCCCTTGCAGCTGCACGAGCTGCGCCTTGCAGAAGGGTCACCAGTCGGCGGAGCGGAAGAACAGGATGACGGTGCCCTTCGGTCCTTTGAGCGTCTCGTTGGTGTGTTGACGACCGAACTGATCCGGTAACGCAAAAGTTGGCGCCAGCTGACCGATCTCCAGACCGACCGACGGAGCCAAGACTTGATTCGTGGAGGCGTTATCTTGACCGCTCACAACCGCAGACAATCCAGCCAAAAAAAGAACGGCAACCCCAATTTTCATCTTTGCTCCGGGCCTGTTTGCCCTACGCATTTAGCGTTTTGGTGAACGTGAAAGTCTCTTCTTCCGCCACCAGGAAAATCGGCGGCCCGCCGGAGGAAATCTTCACCGCGTGAGCCAGCGCCTCCTTGCCGCCTTCAGACGCCGCGCATGCTTCCAGAGCCAGCTTCGACGGGAAATAAACTTCCGCTATCCGGTAAAAGGGAGCAGGGCCTTGCGGTGACCCGAGTATCTTGGTTGCGACCATCTTGGTCTTCCCGCCCAGCTTCGCAACGGCCAGCGGCACATGCTCGTCCTGATAGACCTTCTCGAAAGCTTCAACATCCTTAGGATGGGGATATACGACTACAAGCTTCACGTCAGCCATTCTGTGCTCCTAGCAAAACAGGATTTGTGATATGCCAAACTGTGTTTCGACACCTCTCCTTACCTGGGCTGATACCCTCACGCGGAGATCGGAGGCCGTTCCCTAGTCGACTTCGAAGAATCCCAAATCAGTCTGATTGCCAAATAGAGGAAAGGTTTCACGCGAAATCAAAATCATAGGTGGCCTCCCTTTATCACATTCTGCACTTCTGACGCCCCTCTTTATTGCCTGCAGGCTGAAACTCTTTGAATGGTTCGGAATCCCATTGTCAGGCCGATTCACGGACGATTCGGGACAAATGGGGACAACCATCAAGGGAAGCTCTGAATTTTCTGTGAATAGGGGAAGCCGCCTCGAGAATTGCACCAACAATTTCTCCGGCTTCCGGAATATCGATCCATGTGAGCGGGTGGTCCCCGCTATAGAAAAAACGCCACATCAATCCGAAAACACTCTCGCCGGACAGCGAGTCGACCAATTATTGGATCCCAACGGGGTTGGCGCCGGGAGTCCCTCTAGTGTCCAGT
>DATLVJ010000311.1:0-7031 GCA_035577585.1 Candidatus Limnocylindrales bacterium | reverse complement strand
GGTGCTGCCCACGCTCTCCGCGCAGTTTTCGGAAGGGCTCTCCCTGGTACATAGCGGCAGACAGGTTTTGCTGCGCGCGCAAGACGGCAAGGCGGCTACTTTTTTTGTGGGCGACCGCGTGCCGATCACGCTTTCGTTGCTTTCGGGCAGCCTGGGGTCGGCCGGGTTCACTCCGAACCCCGGCGGCACCGGCGTTGGAATTCCCACGCAGCAATTCACGGTGGGGAAAAATCCAGTTGCGATGGTCACTGCGGATTTTCGCAGCGCGGGCACACTGGACCTTGCGGTTGTGAACCAGACCGACAACACAGTGACGATTTTGTTGAATCAAGGGACCGGAGTGGTGCCGCAATTTGCACAGCCGACCAGCGGGATCGGGTTGGTCTCGCCCGTGGCTCTGGGAACCCAATGGACCAGCTCGACTCCGGCACCAGCGATGGCAACGGGAAGCCTGAATGCGGCATCGAGCGCGGCGAACAACGACAATTTTGCGGATTTGCTGGTTACCGATCCGGTGGGGAACGCCGTGATTGTGCTCCTTGGCAACGGCGACGGCAGCTTCAAAACACCTGCCGCACCGATTGCGGTGGGAACGGAACCGAGCGCGATCGGGATTGGAACGTTTAACGGCAGGAATGGCGATGCGAATCCGGGCTTTGTAGTGACCAATTTCACCGACAACACCTATTCGGTATTCAACGGAAATGGCGACGGCACATTTACACCGGTTAACGGGTCACCCTTTGCGTTGCCAGCGACAGGCACGGGGCCGGTAGCGATGACCGTGGCGGATTTCGACGGGGACGGCAACCCGGATTTGGCCATCGTCAACCAGGGCACCGAAAACGTGACGATTCTCCAGGGCAAAGGGGACGGCACGTTCGTGGAATTTCCGAATTCGCCGCTAGCGGTGGGAAAATTTCCCGTGGCGATCACCTCAGGAGCACTAAGCGGCAGCACCGGGCCGGCACTCGCTGTCGTGAATCAGCAGGACAACTCACTCTCCGTCTTCCTGGGAAATGGGAATGGAACGTTTCTTGCGGCGTCGCAATCGCCGCTGGCGACCGACACGACTCCGAGCAACGTGGTGATCGCGGATCTCGCGCAGTCTTCGACGGGGGGAATCGCGGTGACCAACACGGCGGTTGGAACGGTGACGGTATTCGCCGATCTGGGAAGCGGCCTGTTTACCAGCGCGATTGAACCTGCCGCGGGGACAAATCCCGACGCGATCCTGGCGGGCGCGTTCACGAACAGCTCGTTTCCGGACATCGTGGTCACCAACAATATTTCCAACGACAACGGGCAGGTTACGCTGGTCCAAAGCCCCGCCAGCCTGATTTCAAATGCGGCCATCACCCAGACGCCATATCCGGGCTCGGAATACGAAGACGTGGGTATCAAGATAAAGGCCACGCCGCAGTTGCACGACACCAAGGACGTGACGCTGCAACTGGAGTTTGAGATCAAATCTCTTACCGGCAGCAGCATCAACGGGATCCCGGTGATTTCGAACCGGACGGTGACGCAAACGGTGCGTTTGAAAGAGGATGAAACTTCACTCATCACAGGCTTGCTCAGCGACAACGAAACCAGGACTCTCTCCGGCATTCCCGGCCTGGCACAGTTGCCTGGCGTCGGCTACTCCTTCGGCACCCGCAGCAATTCGTTCACTAACGATGAATTAATTTTTCTGATTACTCCGCGCCGGGTGCGTTCGCCGTTTCACGAAGCAAAAACAATCTACGCCGGTACTGGGGAACCTACCGGGCACCAGGGCGCGGCGTCGGCGCCTGCCGGGCCGCGACCGGATGAGCCTGTTCCGGCTCAACCGCCCGTGGGAACGCCGACGGCACCACCGGCCGCACCACCCGCAGCACCTCCACAGGCGCAACCTGGCGCTCCTCCGGCGCAGCAGCCACCGGCGAACCAGCCGCCGCAAAATCAACCGCCGCAACCGCAACCGGAAATTCCGCTGCAGCAGCCGCCTGGATCTACCTAAGTTGGCAATCGGGGTCGCGCAGTAAACTTCGTGCAAGATTTGCAGAGTGAGATCCTTCACGACGCAAAAGGCGCGCCGTTCAGGATGACAAGGTGTTAGACGTTCAGGGGAGAGGATCGAACACGACAACGGGCTGGTAAGTCCGCGGAACGACGGCCTCGGCGATGGCGATTAATTTGTTGTCCTGGCTGAACACCCGCAAGCGTGGCGGCTGAGCTTCTTCGGTGTCGAGGTGCGTTGTGGCGCCGGGGGGCAATTCGACTCGCCCTGGTTTCAACTGCGAGGGCATGATGTTGAATTTTCCGCCGTGGCGAATTTTCTTCTCCAGCACCGGCAGTACATTGGTGCGCGGGAAATTCGGCAACAGGTGCTCCAACGGGATCAGGCAGGACTGGAACTTGCCGTCCCTCTTTGCCTGCGAGAGTTCTTCCAGGCTGATGGCCTGTTCGAGGGAAAATTCTCCTACAGCGGTGCGGCAGATTTCGGCGAGGTGCGCCCCACAACCCAATTTCTGCCCCATGTCGTGGGCCAGCGAGCGTATATAGGTGCCCGATGAGCACTCGATGGAAAACCGAGCGATCGGGCCTTCGATTTCCGTCAACCGGAATTCAAAGATTTCCACTGGGACCGCTTTCAGCTCGACGACCTGGTTCTTGCGCGCCAATTCGTAGGCGGGCCTACCATGAATTTTTTTGGCGGAAAAAATCGGAGGCATCTGTTCGAAGCGTCCGGTGGATTCGGCAGCCAGGCGTTCGAGACCTTCGCGGTCCAGTGCCGGCGGCGCATCGGGGCCGGTCGGTTGCCCTTCAGAGTCAAAGGTGTTGGTTGCGTAGCCGAAACGGAAACCGGCGGTGTAGCGCTTGCGGCGCCCGGTATAGAAACGGACGAAACGCGTGGCTTTGCCGAGGAGCAGAACGAGGACGCCGGTGGCCAGTGGATCCAAGGTACCGAGATGGCCGATTTGGCGGAAGCCGGCGAGATGGCGAACCGCGTCGACGATGTCGTGGGAGGTTTTGCCCCGTGGTTTGTTGACGACCAGGGCGCCGTCAAAGGGAGCAGGTTGTGGTTGGCGAGGCATGTGACCCTGTTCTGCGATCCAATCTCGGCGATCCGGGTGCCGATGGAAGTGGTTGTGAGTCAATCCTATTAGGCGGAGTTAGCGGGCGCGGGGAAAATTGAGCTGAGGTTGTGAGGAAAAGGCGCCCGCCTCGGAAGGCGGCCGCTACAAAAGCGTGCGAATTGGCGGATGGAGGCCTGGGCTTGAGAATCATGATTCAAGGATTTGGTTCCGGCTTGTCGGCCTTGTCTGATTTCATTTGTTTGAGAAGTTGTTCGAGGCGTTCGACGTGTTCCTGGGAAAGGTCCAGGGTGAAGTGGAGGTCTGGGACACGGCGTAACTGCAAACGTTCCACTAGTTCGTGCTTGATGTAGCCCGAGGCGTGTTCGAGGGCCTTGATGGCGTCGGTTTGCTCGCGCGAATTTTCAGTGCGGACGCTGACGTACACCCGCGCGTGCTTCATGTCGGGCTGGACGCGGACTTCGCTGACGCAAACGTTGCCTTCGAGGCGCGGATCTTTCAGCTCGCCGACGAGCATGGCGTTCAATTCGTGGGCGATTTCCTCGCCGACGCGCAGATGACGATGATGATCGGGACTCATGTTCAGTTATCAGTTCTAAGCTATTAGTTCTAAGTTGTTAGTTCTAAGTTTCGGATCTCGAGTTCCTGAGTTCACTTAATGCTTATTGCTTGTGACTTACGACGCTCTCCCTCGGGACAAGTTACAGCAACTCGACGGAATGGCCCACCACCATCGGTCCTAATATGACATCGGCTTCTGCCAAAACCTTCTGCAGGGCTTCTTCGACGTGATGTTCTTCGTTCGCAAGGGTCACCACGCCAACGACCGAGCGCTGCCAGGTATCCTGAAAATCCAGCTCGGCGACCGCGACATTGAAATGCGCACGGAGGCGGTCCTTCAAGCTGCGCAGAACCTGCCGCTTATCCTTCAGCGACTGCGCGTCCGCGATGTGCAACTCCAGTGTGAGTAATCCGACGGGCATGACGAGCCACCCTCAGGCTGGGGAGCCTGATGCATCGCTTCTATTTGCGCGCGGCGGAGGAACCCTGAGCAGCGGCTTCGGCGGCGGAGAGCTTGGTGACCTGGAAACATTCCAGAATGTCCCCAACCTTGACGTCGTTGAAGTTCGCGATGACTATGCCGCATTCAAATCCCGTGCGCACTTCGCTGGCGTCGTCCTTGAAGCGCTTCAGCGAGCTGAGCTTGGAGGTATAAATTACCGCGCCATCGCGCATGACACGAATCTGCGAGTCGCGCTTGATGACGCCGTCCGTGACGTAGCAACCGGCTACAGTGCCCGAACCCTTGATGCGGAAGGTGTTGCGGACTTCCGCGCGGCCGACGTAGGTCTCCTGGAACACGGGTTCCAGCAGGCCTTCCATGGCCTTTTTAATTTCGTCGGAGACTTCGTAAATGATGTTGTGGGTTCGGATGTCTACTTTTTCCTGCTGCGCCAGATCCTGGGCTTTGCGGTCGGGGCGCACGCCGAAGGCGATGACGATGGCACCGGAAGCCGACGCGAGCAGAATGTCGTTTTCGGTAACCGTGCCGACGCCGGCGCTGATGATCTTCAGTTTCACCTGGTCGGTCGAAAGCCGCGGGAGCATTTCCTCCAGAACTTCGGCGGAGCCCTGCACGTCGGCCTTGATGACGATGGGAAGTTCTTTGACTTCCCCGGCCTTCAACTGTTCGTGCAACTGGTCGAGGGTGATGCGGCTGCCCGCGCTGGCGCGCAAAGCCGCGTCGCGCTGCTTGGACTGGCGGAATTCGACCACGTGGCGAGCCTTGGCTTCGTCGGTAACCTGGAAGTGGTCGCCGGCTTCGGGGACACCTTGCAAGCCGAGGACTTCGATGGGGGTGGAAGGCGGCGCGATTTTTACCGGGCGACCGTGATCGTCAAACATCGCGCGGACTTTGCCGAACACGGAGCCGACGATGAAAAAGTCGCCATTGTTGAGGGTGCCGTTCTGCACGAGGACGGTGGCAACAGGGCCGCGGCCCTTGTCCACGCGCGATTCCAGAACCGTGCCACTTGCGGGCGCATCCGGATTGGCTTTCAATTCGCGCAAATCCGCAACCAGGAGAATAATTTCCAGCAGCTTGTCGAGATTCTTCTTTTGTTTAGCGGAGACTTCAACGAATTCCGTTTCGCCGCCCCATTCCGCGGGCATCAATCCCATATCGGAGAGCTGACGTTTCACGCGTTCCGGCTGCGCTTCCGGCTTGTCGACCTTGTTGATAGCCACGATGATCGGCACGTTTGCCGCCTTGGCGTGGTCAACGGCTTCCCGCGTTTGCGGCATTACGCCGTCGTCGGCAGCAACTACGAGCACGACGATGTCGGTAACCTTTGCGCCGCGCGCGCGCATGCGGGTGAAGGCCTCGTGGCCCGGGGTATCCACGAACACGACGCTCTTTTCGCCGACCTGCACTTTGTACGCGCCGATGTGTTGGGTGATGCCACCGGCTTCGCCGGCCGCCACGTCCTCTTGGCGGATCGCGTCGAGCAGGCTGGTCTTGCCGTGGTCGACGTGGCCCATGACGGTGACCACCGGGGGCCGGGGCTTCAGATTTTCCTTGGTTTCTTCCTTGGCGACCTCGAGAACCATTTCTTCTTCGAGGGAGACGACGCTGACGACGCCGTTGAAGGATTGCGCCAAGTCTGTGGCCGTCTGGACATCCAATGCCTGATTGATGCTGGCGAAGACGCCGCGGTCCAGAAGCGTTTTCAAAAGGTCTTTGGCGCGGACGTCCAGCTTTTCCGCGAGTTCGCGGATGGTGATGCCTTCGGTCAACTGGATGTCGCGCGGGGCGCGCGGTTCAGGCGGCGCAATGACGGCCGCCACTCCGCGGCCGCCTGCTCCAGGACGCTGCCGCGTCGGGTGCAGCTTGCGCTCACCTTCCATCTCGCGTTTATCCGCCATGGGACGCTGGCGCTGTTGCGGCTTGCGGGCATAAAGCGGCTTGCCAGGCTCCGCCTTGGACGGCTTTTCAGAAAACGGCGAGGGCAACATCCCGGGACGAGCACCGGGGGTGCGGGGGCCCGGACGCGCACCCGAAGGCGCCGATCCCGGACGCTGACCGAATGAACGTCCACCGCTGGGTCCTCCGGGACCTCCAGGTCCTCCGGTACGGGGTGTAAATGGACGTCCGCCCTGGCCGCCGGATTGTTGCGGACGCATAGGCTGGCCCGGACGCGGGCCGCTTGGACGGCGATCACGGTCGCCGGGCGCAGTTCCAGGAACTGGGCCGCGGTTGCCCGTGGGCATGGGACGAAGAGGTTGCTGCGGGCGCGGTGCGCCTGCCGGCGCACCAGAGCGAGCGGCTTGCGGTTGGGTGCCGGGTTGCTGAGGACGGGATTGCGTGGGAGGTGCTCCGCCGGGGCGAGCAGGTGGCTGCTGGCCGGGAGGGCGCGTAGTCGGATGCGTGGGGCGCAAAGGTTGTTGGGGTGCAGGACGTGGGGTGACGGGAGCACCAGGCGCTGCAGGCGCGGGAGGCCGAGGACGTTCGGAGGCGGGCGCTGCCGGAGCAGGAGCGACGGTCGGGGCGGGTGCGACGGGTTTGGCAATGGGTGCCGCAGGTGCGGAAGTTGCCACAGGCGCAGGAGCCGGGGCAGGGGCTGGCTTCACGGCCGCAGGTGCCGGAGCATGCGGAACTGGAGGAGCCACGGCGGCTGGCGCGGGGGCCGTAGGCTTTGCCGCGACAGGCGGATGGGCTGCGGGCGCAGCGGGTGGAGCAGCAGGAGCCGCAATCGGAGGCGACGGCCGGCGCGCGGCCGCTTTCGCCGCGGCTTCTTTCGCAGCGCGTTCGGATTCCGCGGCGCTTTCGGCGTCCGCGACGCCCTTCAGGTGGTGCTTAACTTTTTCCGCGACATCGGCGGGGATGGAACTGTAGTGCGTTTTCTTCTCGGTAACGCCGAAGCCAGCCAAAAGGTCAATGATGGCTTTCGC
>DATLVJ010000310.1:0-2448 GCA_035577585.1 Candidatus Limnocylindrales bacterium | reverse complement strand
AATCAGGCCAGTACGTTGTTTTCATTGTTCCCGAGAATCAAAGTGGACTCCTCACAGAAATCGTGGAGGACCACTCTCTAAACATGGGCGACTTGCGACCGGTATTTGGCGACCTGATGAAGCGTTCCGCGTACGACCAGTATGGAGTGCTTTTGAATACGACGCCTGAGAGTATCCAAGCCTTTGGTCCGCGAGCGGAGGCGGTTCGCGGAGTTACTCTGCTGACTATAAAAGCAATCGCTTTCGGTCCAGGGTTGGAATCGGGAGCATTCTCGTTCGACCTGCGGGGTAAACGTGGTTTTCAAATCGGTGATCCGCAGAAATCGAAGCGTGTGGACCTCGAAGTATTCGATACGGCGGGACACCATATTGAGATTTCGTGCGGCTCAACAAACGCCAACATTCGATTTTCGCAGCCAGAACTTAATCGTGTTCTTACCAGCCTTCATGTCGCAACGGCTCCCTCACACCTGGGTGCGGTTCAGAACCGAGACGTAAGTCTGCGCTGATCGTAAGGTCGCCACTATGCAGCGAGAAAGATTTGAGTTGGGCACTCGCGGATGCTGGTTTAGGAACTCGAAGGCCAATCCGAAGGCGGAAACGCCACGCGCCATAGGCTTGGCGCGGGCTTTGTGAATTCCACCGCAACTGTCGGAGGGCCGGTCATATCTTTAATCACGGAGACCACGTGGCACTCTTCCTGTTGCCCGGTGGTTGTGTTCTGCAGCAACAGTCTTTGCTTGGGAGCAACCATGCCCTTCAGGGCCACCAGCGCTCCATGCGCGCTGACCACCAGCGTCTTCGTGTTTTCGTAAAACTGCGGGCCTTCGCCATGCGGCCTGTGAACCAGCACCGAAACGCTTAGATCAATCCGCTGGCTCCGCCGCCTTTTCAGCCTCAGCGATGGTTTGTTCAATTTCTGGTCGAGCATACAAAACCAGCATAGTCCGCATTTCCCCGGTTCGGGACAAATGTGACGTCCCGATTTCCAATCAAGCAGCCTGGCCTCCCGTACAGTATCGTTGCTCACCGAGGCCAAGGCGGGAATCTGCTCTACTGAGCAAATTCCCGTCTCGCTCGATGCTCATCAGACCACTCCATCGCCGCGCCTTACTTCGCACCAGCAGTGCTTAACGGCAAATTCACCGCCGCCATCGCCTGCCGCTTCGCCAGTTGTTGCTCTTCGCGCGTTTCCAGCAACTCTCGGCCCTTCTCCTGGCCCGACGCCCAAATCTCCGCCAGGAAATAGCGCCCCCGATAGTTGTGGAACACCACATGTGACTTTGCCACGGGCTTCGATCCACGGCTCACCACCGGCATCGTCAACGCATGCGCCGCATCCTCCGAGTCCTTACCCTGAATCTGCAGCCAGCCGCCCTGCACCAGCACCGTGTATTGCCCGGCGGGCAGTTTGTTGTTCTCCACCTCAAACGCAAACGGCGCCTCAAACTTCACCACTCGCTCTGCCTGCTGCGCCCGAACCCCCGCACTGCTTCCAACCATGACCAACCCCGCCAGCACCAAACTCCTAAGAATGTTTTTCATTTCGGTTCTCCTCGTTGAAATTGGTTCCCGTTCTTCGGGAACGCGCCCAATTTCGCCGAATCTGGTCCGTCGAACAATGCACGCCCGGTAAGCCGCAGGAAAAAGGAATCTCACCGCCCAAAACGCAGATAACGCTTGCCTTAGCCATCTCTCTCAACTGCGATTGATACCCTCCATTTCAAACTTTTTGTGCTACAGTTTCGTCTTTACCAGCAGGAGATTTTTCGTGACCACCTCGCCCCAGCTTCCCTCGGTCGTCCGCTTCGGCGCCTACGAAGCCGACCTGCTCTCCGGCGAACTTCGCAAATCCGGCATCCGCCTCAAAATCCAGGATCGCCCTTTCCAGATCCTTGCCATCCTCTTAGAGCAACCCGGCATCGTCGTCACCCGCGAGCAACTGCAAAAACGCCTCTGGCCCGAAGACACCTTCGTCGATTTCGAGCACGGCCTGAACACCGCCATCAACAAACTCCGCGACGCCCTCTCCGACGAAGCCGACAATCCCCGCTTCATCGAAACTCTCCCGAAGCGTGGCTATCGTTTTATCGCTCCCGTCTCCGCCACTTCGGCTCCGCGCTCTCACGTTCACACTGTCGCCTCCGCCAACGCTCCCACTCCTTTTCCGGCTCCCACAATTCCTCCTCTTGGCGCAGCCGGCACTTCTTCTCCCGCTCCCTCCAGCGCACACGGCCGATTTCGCCTGACTACCTATCTCGCAGCCTCCGCGATGCTCCTGCTCTGCGCTGCTCTCATCGGCGCCGGGTATTTTTTCTCGCACAGCCGAGGCAGCGCCGACCGCTCCGAAATCCGGATCGCGCCCTTGAACGGTCTCCCCAAAGAAGGTGACGCCTCTTTTTCCCCTGACGGCAATCAAGTCGCCTATGTCTGGGCTGGCGGCAAAGA
>DATLVJ010000309.1:0-2534 GCA_035577585.1 Candidatus Limnocylindrales bacterium | reverse complement strand
GCGACGCCGCTGCCGGAGCGCTGCACCAACGCTTCCAGGCGGGCCCAGTGGGGTTTTCGTTTCTCCAGCCAGCGATTGGATATCATGTCTTCTGATCCGCTAAAACCCGGCGTCTCTTTTGACCGGGCCGCCGACCAGCTTACCATCGAAACGCCGGAACAAACCGCGCTCGATTTTGCAGTCGCGGGAATCGGCAGCCGGTTTCTTGCGCTGGCGATTGACGTGTTGATTCAGACTTTGATCGCCGTGGTTGTCGGCATCGCCGGCGCGCTTTTGATCGAGAATATCTCAACGATTTCACCAAGAGCGGGCCTATGGGGCGGGGCAATCCTGATCCTGTTTTATTTCTTCCTCTATTTCGGGTATTTCGCTTTCTTCGAAATTTTCTGGAACGGACAGACTCCCGGCAAGCGCAGGGTCGGTCTCCGCGTGATCAAGGATTCGGGCCGGCCGCTGACCGCCGCCGAATCGATTGGCCGTAACCTGATGCGCATTGTGGACTGGCTACCGATTTTTTACGGAGTGGGCATCGCGAGCGCATTTTTTACCAAGGGGAGCAAACGCTTAGGGGACCTGGTGGTCGGTTCGATTGTTGTCCGTGAAACTCCGCTGGGCGAGTTGAAAACCGGATGGCAAACGGGCTCAGCCGCCTCCGGACCTGCCGCTTTTTCCGGTGGTGTTCTTGGTGCGGAGCGCCTGTCACCCGAAGAATTCGCGCTTATCGAATCTTTCTTGGGCCGGCGTTCCGCGTTGGATGGCGGGGTGCGCGTCCGGATGGCCGAAGAGATCCTGCGCCGCATCAAACCAAAGTTGACGCTCCCTGCAGACGCATCTCTTTCTACGGAACGCCTGCTGGAGACGTTGGCTTACGAGCGCCGCGCCACCGGCAGTTACTCCTGAAACCCCGCCTGGAATCATCTTTCCTGAACACCGGCCTCTCGATCAAACCTCTCATGTGAACCGACCCAGGGCGGGCAGAGGCTGCGCTGGACGGTTTTTGGGGCCGGGAACCGGTTAAATTCAAGCATCTGCTATTCGTATTGAGTCGGTTTGACTTAACAGACCGAACTGTATTGAATTGTTAGCCAGCCCTGCCGGATGGACCGGATTGAGGCTACCTGCCAGATGGGGGATTTCGCCATGATTACGTTCTTAAAGTCTGCCTCCGCAACAGTGTCCGGTGCCACTGCCCACAGCGACTGCGACTGGAGGAAATTGCTGATTCTTCGATGCACTTTGATGGGGCTGTTTGTCCTGAGCTTTCGGATCCCTCCGGCGCAGGCGCAGGTTGCGGCGAGTATTCGCGGAGTGGCGACGGACACGGCGAGCGGACCGGTGGCCCAGGCGGCCGTAAACGTGAAGAATCTGGAGACCAATGTGGTCCGGACAGCAAGCACGGATGAGTCTGGCAGATACCTGGTGTTGGCGCTGCCCGTCGGCAGGTATGAAGTGCGGATTTCAAAGAGCGGTTTTCAGGATGCGGTGCTGAGCGGCATTTCGCTGGTGGTTGGGCAGGAAGCGAGCGTCAATCTGCGATTGCAGGTGAGTGCGGTGAAGTCGGAAGTGAAGGTCACCGGCGACGCGGCGATTGTGAGCGTGACCACCCGGGACATCAGCGGGCTTGTCGGCGAGCAGGCGGTGAAGGATCTTCCGTTAAATGGCCGGAGTTACGATCTGCTGCTCCCGCTGAATCCGGGGATCGTGAACTTCACTTCTCAAAAAACCGGCGGCACCGGGATTTCCAATTCCACCACGGCGAACAATTTTTCAGTGACAGGCAATCGCCCACAGCAAAATATTTTCTTGTTGAACGGCGTGGAGTATACGGGCGCGGCGGAAAACAACATGACGCCGGGAGGGCCGAGCGGAATTCTGCTGGGTGTGGAGGCGGTACGAGAATTTAATGTCCAGCGGGATTCTTACAGCGCGGAATTGGGCAAACGCCCCGGCGGACAGGTGCTGATCGTGACGCAATCGGGCGGTAACCAATGGCACGGCGCGGTGTTCGAGTTTTTGAGGAATAACGCGCTGGATTCGGCGAATTTTTTCGATCAGGGATCCGCTCCGCCGTTTCAGAGGAACCAGTTTGGGGTCTCTTCGGGCGGAGCGATTCAGAAGAACAAGACATTCTTGTTTGGCAACTACGAAGGATTCCGGCAGCACTTGCACCAGACATCCGTGGCGTTCGTGCCGGATGCAACTTCTCGCGCTAACGCGGTGCCCTCCGTTCAGCCATTACTGAATTTGTGGCCGCAGTCGTCCACCGAGGCATGCAATCCGGCCTGCGGAATTGCCGAATACTTCAGCAGCCCGCTGCAGACGATTCGTGAGGATTTTGGAACCCTGCGTGTGGATCACATTTTTTCGCCGAAAGATTCGCTTGCGGGAATTTACACGATCGACGATGGGGGCGACGTGACCGCCACTCCCGCCAACCCTTACAGCTCCGACATCCTGAAATTGCGCGAACAGGTTTTGAGCATGGAGGAAACCCATATCTTTTCACCCTCTCTTTTGAATACTGCGCGATTTGG
>DATLVJ010000308.1:0-2344 GCA_035577585.1 Candidatus Limnocylindrales bacterium | reverse complement strand
GCTAGATTGAAATCATATTGGTAGTGCTCGGGATTGCGGAGCGGAGTGGTCTCGGCATCGGTATCACGATGGGATTTTCCGGCGTTGGCGTGCTTAAGGATGTTGAGCCCTTCCGCGTAGGCGGCCATCAGGCCGTACTCGATGCCATTGTGCACCATCTTCACGAAATGTCCGGCACCGGACGGGCCGCAATGGAGATAGCCCTCTTCGGCAGTTCCGCCAACTTTTTCGCGTCCAGGAGTCCGATCAGCGTTTCCGCGACCGGGGGCCAGCGTTTTGAAGATGGGGTCGAGGCGCTTGACGATGTCCGCTTCGCCGCCAATCATCTGGCAGTAGCCACGCTCGAGGCCCCAGACGCCGCCGCTGGTGCCGACGTCGCAATAATGAATGCCTTTCGCGCTGAGTTCCTTAGCGCGGCGAATGTCGTCAATGTAATAGGAATTGCCGCCGTCGATGACGATGTCGTCCTTTTCGAGCTTGGGGACGAGATCGTGGAGAGTTGCGTCGACAACTCCGGCGGGGACCATCAGCCAGATGGCGCGGGGCTTCGAGAGTCTTTTCACGAAATCATCGAGCGAGTCGGAGCCGGTGGCGCCTTCGCCGGCCAGTTGCTTGACGGATTCCGGGCTGCGATCGTAGACGACGCAGGTGTGGCCGTTCTGAATCAGGCGGCGCACCATGTTGGCACCCATCCGCCCCAGACCGATCATTCCGAGTTGCATTCTGTCTGCTCCTAAGCTGCGAATTGTTCGAGGGAAACTACCCCGTAAATCGGAAAACCGCTTGTTGCACGGCCTTGGAAAGCGCTTTGAGGCCGGACTTCAAATTTTTGCCAAGATGCACGCGGAGCGCGCGGCGGCCGCGTTCGGAAAGGACGTTGAAATCGCCGCGAGCCTGCGCGGCCTTCACAGTGCCGAACGTGTATTTTTGGTCGGGCACGGCTAGATCCGTGGCGTCATCGCACGTGATCTGCAAAAAGACGCCGCTGTTCGGGCCGCCTTTGTAGGCCTGGCCGGTTGAGTGCAAGAATCGCGGGCCGAAGCCGAGGCAAGTAGCGAGTTTCTTTCCATCACGAACGGCGTGACGGAATTCTTGAAGAACTTTTTCGTTTTCGGCATTCATGGGAATGTACCCGAGAACGGCGAAGTAATCGCCAGCGCCGGCGCGCGCGAAATGCTTTTTCAGCACGTCGACAAGTCTTGAACCACCACTAAGAGCTGCCGAATTCTTTTCGTCAGCGAAGAGTTTTACGCCTCCGGCTTCGAAAAACGGCGACTCAGCGGGGAGATGTCCCGTGGCTTCATATTCAGTAGTGAGCTTCCGCGTTTCGACCTTGCTGGCTTCGACGTCAGGCTGATTGAAGGCATTGATGCCGATGATGGAGCCGGCCACGGCGGTGGCGATTTCCCATCGGAAAAATTCCTGGCCGATGGTGTGGATATTGGGCAGCGTAATGCGTACAACGGGATGGCCCGCCTTTTCGAGCGCGGCAACAGCGGTATCCTGCGCCTTGTTGGGCTTGGAAGCCAGGCGCAAATAGGCGAAGACGCGGTCGTTCCCGTAAGACGCCGGCTTGGCGAGTTTCTCCCGGTCAACGGGGATGATGCCTTTGCCGATTTTTCCCGTGGATTCGGCGAGAAGCTGTTCGAGCCATGCGCCGAGGTCGTAAATGCCGGGCGACGTGACGATGGTGAGTTTGTCGCGGCCCTGGTTTGCGGCTGCGCCCAGGATGGCGCCGAGAATCACGCCGGGGTTTTTGTCCGCTGCCGTCACGGCGCCGCAAGCGGAGACCATTTCATGGGTGGTCTTGAGAAGCTTCGGCACGTCGAGACCCATCGAAGCGGCGGGAACCATTCCGAAATTAGAGAGCGCGGAATAACGGCCACCGATGCTCGGAACGCCGGCGAAAATTTTCCAGAATTTGTCGCCTTCGGCGACTTGCTGCATTTTAGAGCCGGGATCCGTGACGGCAATGAAGTGACTGCCGACTTTATCGGCGCCGACTTTCGCTTTCACGCGCTCGAAGAAATATTGTTTAAAAATGTTTGGTTCGAGCGTGCTGCCGGATTTGCTGGAGACGATGCAGAGCGTTTTCTTTAGGTCGAGTTTTTTCTCGATGGCTTTGATTTGCACTGGGTCGGTGGAATCGAGAACGTGCATTTCCGGGAAGCCAGCGATCTTGCCGAACGTCATGCGCATGACTTCGGGGCAAAGGCTGGAGCCACCCATGCCGAGTAGAATCGCGTGCTTGAACTTGCGTTTCTTCACTTCGGCGGCGAGCTCTTTGAAGACGCGAGCCTTGGCGAGTTGTTCGTCCACGATGCTCAGCCAGCCGAGCCAGTTG
>DATLVJ010000307.1:0-2269 GCA_035577585.1 Candidatus Limnocylindrales bacterium | reverse complement strand
TGGAGCCCGTTGCTTATGGGCTCAAGTTTGCCGGTTCGTTCAGTAGCGGAACGCTGTTGAAAACCGAGTTCTCGAAGAAGCTGGAGGATGCGGGAGTCAATGCAACTGCCTACGCCGCGAAACTTCCTGGCGGCCAGACATCGGTGATCATTCTGAACAAGGACTCAATAGCGGACCTTGAGGTGGAACTCGATTTCGGTCCCGGCGTCAGCGGAGCGGTCGAAACAGAAAAGTTGCACGCGCCGGCACTGGAGAGCCGCGAAGCGCACATCACAACCTCGACGAAAACCGAATCACTCAAGCAGGGCAAGTGTTCCGTCATTATTCCCCGTGCAACAGGATTGCGACTGACGCTGACTTGAGACCGCGGCACATTCCATTCATCCGTATGCCTGCTTGAAGGGGAAGTAAGCGACGTTCCTGTTGCCACGGGTCAATTTGTGCGTGGTGAGCCTGCACTCGCTGCGTAATCCGGCTTGGTGGTAGTTAGCGGCGCGGCTTGGAGTCCGAGGGGAACATCATGCGGTCGGTGAGGAGGAGGTTGGTTTCGCGGACTGCCGAAGCTCCCATTTGCCGCGCGCTTGAATACTAGACAAACGGTTAACTTTACATCTCCGCTGGATAGCTTTCTCAGGAAGTGGCCTTGACCTCGTCTGCAAGTCTTCCATCGAAAAGATGCAGTGTACGCTCCGCATGACCCGCATAGCGTTGGTCATGTGTGACCGTACAAATGGTGGCGCCGCTTGAATGGATATCGCGAAGCAGGTCCATTACGGAGTCCCCGTTTTTGGAATCGAGGTTTCCGGTGGGCTCATCGGCGAGGAGAATCATGGGATCGCCGACCAGCGCTCGGGCTACCGCGACGCGTTGCTGCTGCCCGCCGGAAAGCTGCGCGGGATAGTGCTTGGAGCGATGCGCCATTTCCACGCGTTCCAGCGAGCGCTGGACCTTTTCCTTCCGTTCGGCTGTGGCCATGCCGCGATAGGTCAATGGCAGCTCGACGTTTTCAAACACGGTAAGATCGCCAATCAAGTTGAAAGCCTGGAAGATGAAGCCAATTTCGCGGTTGCGAATTCGCGAGCGATCGCTGAGCTTCAGGCTCGAAACTGGCTGTCCGTTGAGCCAATAACTTCCTTCCGTCGGCGAATCGAGAAGTCCCAGGATGGCGAGCAGCGTCGATTTGCCGCATCCTGAAGGGCCGGAGATAGCGAGGTATTCTCCCTTTTTGATTTCCAAATCGATTGCTGACAGAGCGTAGGTCTCCAGCTCGTCGGTATAGAAAACCTTGCTGACGCCTTCCATCTTGATAAGGATTCCGTTTGGCGAATTCATGCAAGCAGCCTCCGAGTCGAGCTTCTTTAACGCAAGCGGATGCGGTCAAAAGCATCCCAGGCGGACATGTCCGAAAGAATGACCTTATCCCCGGCCCTCAAGCCCTCGAGGATTTCGACGGCGTTTACGGAGCTTCTGCCCAGTTTGACATTCACACGCACGGCTTCCGAGCCGTCATCCGACAGTTTGAATAAGCGAATCGTGGTTTCGGGCTGGCCGCGAACGGGCCGGCCCACGTAGAGGACGTCTTTCAGATTCTCCAGTTCGATCGTGCCGTCGACACTCAGGTCGGGCCGTGCGCCTTGCGGAAGCGCGCCTTCAAGCGCCACGTCCACACTCACTGTGCCGTTCAGCACCGAGGGATCGATTCGAGAAATGTGTCCCTTCACCAAGCCATTTCGGGTGTCGATGGCCGCTTTTTGCCCGATGACCACATCTTTGGCCTGCGTCTCGGCAATTTTGATTTCTGCTTTCAGCCGCTTGGGGTCGGCGACCCGTGCTAAATTGCCGCCGGGGGTCACGCGCTGCCCGACTTCGACGGACACGAGCTGCAACACGCCGTTGATTCCCGCTCTCACATGCAGCGCCGCGACCTGGCCCCGACGCAATTGGTAGAGAGCCTTCTGCTGCTCGACGCGAGCCAGTTGCGCTTCCAGGCGCGCCTTGGACGACTCGGCGGCGATCTGTGTGCGTTCATCTTCAAGCTGTGCGCGGATGAACAACTGTTCTTCTTTTACCTTTGAGAGTCTGGCGGTCACATCCGAGCCGATGCCTTGCTGGAATAGTTTGTCGTCAACTTCGTGCTGGATTTTTGCCTGTTCGTACTCGCTTCTGACCGCCGCCGCTGCCGCCTTCTGGTTCATCAGTTCGCTGTTAACCTGAACTTTCAAGTTGGCGTAGTCGGCCTGCGAAGCCTTGAGTTGAAACTCCGCGTCCA
>DATLVJ010000306.1:0-2964 GCA_035577585.1 Candidatus Limnocylindrales bacterium | reverse complement strand
GAGGATGAGCGCCAGGGTGGTGCTGCCCACGATGACCCAGAGGATCAGCCCCTGCAGCAGGGGGCGAACGCCTACCTTGGCGAGTGTCTGTTTGTTCAGGCCGGTGCCGATCAGGAAGAGGGTTACCGTCAATCCAATTCTTCCCAGGTGATTCAGCGCGCCAAATGTGCCGCTGAAAGCGGGCAGCAGCGTATTCAGCAGCGCCGCGAAACAGAACAGCAGGATGAACCACGGCCACTGGATGCGCGCCTTGCTCTTCAGGAAAATTGCCGTCACCACCGAGAGCGGCACAATCCAGAGCGCCCGCGCCAGCTTGATCGTGGTTCCAACGGCCAGAGCCGCCGGGCCGTATTTCGCCGCCGCACCCACCACCGAACTGGTGTCGTGAATCGCCAGCGCCGCCCAAAGGCCGAACTGCGTCTGGCTCATGTGCAGCGCCAGCCCGATCACCGGGAACAGAAACAGCGCCACCGAATTCAGAATAAACACCGTACCGAGAGAGACCGCCATCTCCTCTTCATTCGCCCCGGCAATCGGGCCAACGGCGGCAATGGCGCTGCCCCCGCAAATGGCCGTGCCGGCGCTGATCAGAAACGACGGCTTCTGCTGGACGTGAATCAGGTAACCAAGGCCCAGCCCCAGCAGCATCGCGCCGGTGATGCTCAGCGCCGTGTACACGAACCCGGACTTTCCGGCATGCAGCACTTCGTGAAGGTTCATGCCGAAGCCCAGCGCCACCACCGACGCCTGCAGCAGAAATTTGGAGAGTTTTTTGCTCTCCGCGTGAAAGGGATGAGCCAGGGCCATGCCGTAGATCAGGCCGCCCAGCAGCGCAATCGGAGGGGAAATAAATCCGCTGGCGGCAAGAATCAGGCCGACGAAGAAAAGATTCTTATTCATGCAGGGAGTTTGACAGATCGAAAGCAGCCAAGTCCAAGCAGCAATCCTAATCGGACATTAGTCCGCCTTATCGGCCCGGGAGACGGTGCGGCCCGACCTTTTCAAGTTTGCGGAAAGCGCGCGAACCCGCTCGATCGCGAAACTGCGGAAGCAGCCCGCCGGGCCTTGGGGAACCGGGCCGCTTCGCTGTGCCAACGCAAAGCTCCGCGTCACTCGCAGTCCGGGAACTTCCACAATCTTCAGGATGCCCAATTCCAGTTCCTTGGCGATCGCCCAGCGCGAAACAAAGCCGACGCCCAGCCCAGCCTCAACCGCCGACTTTATCGCTTCGCTCGAATCCAGATTCATGACCCGGGCAAAATTCTTCGTTTTGATCCCCGTTTTTCCCAGGGCCATTTCGATCACCCGGCGCGAGCCCGAGCCTTGTTCGCGCATCAACAGATTGGTGGAACGCAGGTGCTCGCGGTTCAGCCGGTCCATTTCGGAGTTGGAGGACGCGATCAGCACCATTTCATCTTCCATGAACGGCTCTGTGCGCACTTCGCGATGGCGCGCGGGGCCTTCGATCAATCCCAGCGCAATCGCGCCGTCCAGTAGAAGCCGCACAATTTGTTCAGTGTTCCCGCTCTGCAGCGATAGCCTAACGCGAGGATTTTCCAGCAGGAAGGCTCCAATCAACCGAGGCAACACATACTGCGCAATCGTCGTGGACGCCCCGAGCGCAAGTTCTCCGGACAAGTGGCCTTCACCCTCGGCGATGTCTTGTTCCGCCTCGGCGACAAGCGCTTCCATCCGCTTCGCGTGTCCCAGCAAGCGGGTTCCCTGCGCGGTCAGAAATATTTGGTTGCCTTTCCGGTCGAACAGGCGCACGCCCAAGTCTTCCTCAAGCGCCTTGATCTGCAGCGTCACTGCAGGCTGGGTTATAAAGAGATGCTCTGCGGCCTTGCGGAAGCTTAGGTGCTGCGCCACCGTGCGAAACACCTTCAATCTGAAATTTTCCAGTTGCGCCACGCCCCACATTATCCACACATCCGCCGAAACCCGATACACGCGAATGTCCCCGTGCAAATAGACAACCTGGGAACGCCAAGCTCCCGATTGAAGCTCCCGGGCACGCCGGAGAAGTGGCTGGTGGAGGCCACGAATTCCAGACAACCGCAGAACCCCGCGCTAGACTCAAATCAAGTGGGAGAAATGTGATTCTGACCATGCCAAAGCCGAAGAAAATCTTGACAAGTCTGGCCGCCTGGGCAAGCCTCGGACTCCTGACGGCGTCCAATGCCTTCGCTCAACAAGGGACTTCGCCTCCGGCCGACCCCGCAAGTCCTGCCGCCTCGCCGGGCCCCGCCAACAACGTTCGCCCGGCCATGAAATGGAAGCGGTTCGACTACACCTGTGAGGACAGCGCAAAAGTCGCGGTCTACCTTCACAACAACACTGCCAAAGTCCGAACCCAGGAGCATATCTACATGATGCGCCAGACGCCCTCCGCCGACGGCAACCGCTACTCCGACGGCAAGGTCCTCTGGTGGGGCAAGGGCGACACCGGCTCCCTTCAGGAAGACACCCCGGACGGCAAAGGCAAAATCCTTGTAGGAGGCTGTGTCCTCGACAAACCTGGGGAGGTTGCGAAACCCTGAAAGACCTTTCACCGGCCCGTACTTTCGTACAGGTGCCCCTTAGGTCCCGAACCGTTCCTGGCCAGTGACCCTGACACCCCGGCGACCTATACTTCGGGGATGGCGACTCCTCCCAACCCGCTACCCACGCAAGTCGGAATCCTTGTGTTTGAGGATGATACGTACAGCGGAACGGCGCTCCGGCAGATTCTGGATTCCGAGGGCTGGCGTGTGCGTGTAGTCCCCGATTTGAAGATGTTGCAGGCGGAGCTGAAGACCGGGGAATATTCCCTGCTGATTGCCAATATCGCGATGGTTGGCGTGGAATCTCCGTTGTTTCATGTGCTTCGCGAACTTGCCTCGGTCAGCGTGGAAGAGGGAGCTCGCCTGCGTGTGTTGTTCGTGGTCCCGGAAATGACCGGGAGCCAGTTTGTCTCGGTGATCG
>DATLVJ010000305.1:0-3162 GCA_035577585.1 Candidatus Limnocylindrales bacterium | reverse complement strand
AAGGAAACCGCCTGCTCAACAAACTCATCCACGCTCTTGTAAGCTCCGCGCTCCACGTCTTGCTTGATCAACGCCTCAAGCTCCGGCTTCAGTTCTATCTTCATCCCCACAGTCTACCTCAACTTCCTCTTCGCCGGGCCCCTAGCAGTCTTTCGCTTCCTCTTCTTTGGTGGCTTCGCGTCGACACCATCTCGCATCTCTCGCAGCCAACGTTGAATCGCCGCTCTCCCCTTCCCTTTCTCCACCGGCCGCTGGTCGCCGGACACTGCCCACTGCTATCATTCCCCGCTTGCACCCTCTGGAGGTGGCATGGGCTTCGACCAGCGTTTGGCGGAAGTGCGGACGGGGTTTGAGCGGTCGTTCTGGGTGGCGAACGTCAGCGAACTGTTTGAGCGGCTTTCGTATTATGCGGCGTTTGCTTCGCTGGCGCGGTATCTGCACGAGGCGCTGAACTTTCCCACCGAACGGGCGGCGGATCTTTCCGGATTGTTTGGCGGGCTGGTGTGGTTCCTGGCGATTTTTGGCGGCGCAATTGCCGACCGCCTGGGATTCCGGCGGGCGCTGGCGATTGCGTACCTGATTCTGGCGGGGTCGTATTTTTTGCTTGGGTCGTTGGGCGCGCCGTGGCTGGCTCCCTTGCGCGACGCGGTGCCGCTGGTGGGGCTGGTGACGGTGGTGCTGATGCTGCCGGCGCTGGGCGTGGCGATGGTGAAGCCATGCGTGGTGGGGACGACGGCGCGGGCGTCGAATGAAAATGTGCGCTCGATCGGGTATTCGATTTACTACACGCTGGTGAATATTGGCGGGGCGCTGGGGCCATTCGTCGCCTCATGGGTGCACCGCCACCTGAGCGTGGAAAATGTGTTTCGCGTGGCGGCGGCCAGCGTGTTCCTGATGTTCTTTGCGGTGCTGGTGTTTTTCAAGGAGCCGCGGAAATCAGGCGATGTGGCCACGGCCAGCCTGGCGGAAACGATGCGCAACTTCGGGAAGGTGGTGGCGAATCCGAAGTTCATGATTTTTCTGCTGATTTTTTCCGGCTACTGGATTGTGTACTGGCAGGAGTTCATCACGCTGCCGATTTACATTCACGATTACGTTGACGGGAAAGCCGATACGGAGCGGATGCTTTCGACGGGGCCGCTGGTGGTGATTGCGTTCACGGTGGCGTTTAGCTTGTTAACGAAGAAGATGGCGGCGTTTCGCGCGGTGTTGCTGGGGACGCTGGTGTCGATGGTGGCGTTTGCGATTTTAGCGGTGCACGCCAGCATTTATGCCGCTTATGCGACGCTGGTGGTGATTGCGGTGGGCGAGCTGATCCAGCAGCCGCGGTATTACGATTACATTTCGCGGCTGGCGCCAGCGGGGCAGCAGGGGACGTACATGGGGTTTGCGTTTTTGCCGCTGGGGATTGGGTCGTTCCTGGCAGGGCGGATTGGCGGCGCGTTGTTGCACCGGTTTGGAGAAGTGCAGCACCGGCCGGAGATGTTTTTGTGGGCGTTGACGGGGATCGGGTTGGGGACGACGTTTTTGTTGTGGGTTTATGATCGGGTGGTGAAGCCGTCGGAAGCGAAGACGGAAGGATAGAAATGTAGTGGCCAGTCTTCAGACTGGTCACCCCAAAAGGGAAATACAAGAAAAGGCGCCCGCCTCGGAAGGCGGCCGCTACAAAGGCAAGAGGGAGGGGCAAGCCCCTCCCCTACAAAGGATCAAGATTCGCCGGAACTAGAAACCGGAAAAAAGGAAGAAATCGAGGAACTCAATTGACCATGCGGCGAAGCGATTCCAGCGCTTGCCGAGCGAGCGAATAACGCGGTTCGATCTGGATCGCTTCCTGGAAACACCGCATCGCCTGGCCATACATTTCCTTTCCTAGGTACGCGCGACCGAGATTGTAGTGGGGAAAATGCCGCGGCTCGTAGCGCCGGGATTCGACGGCCTGCTGGAGCCAGGGAACGGCTTCGTCAAACTGGCCGAGTTCGATCAGGTAGGCACCAATATCGTTGTAAGGATTGCCGAAGTCGGGGTCCAGTTCGATTGCGCGCTTGCATTCGGCGATGGCATCCATCAGCTTGCCCTGATAATGATAAGTCCAGCCGAGAAACGTGTGGGCTTCAGCGGTGGGGTGAAGCTCCAGAGAAGATTGGTAGAGCTCGGCGGCGCGGTCGTAGTCGCCCTCCATTTGGGCCTGATAGGCGTCCTGCAACACTTCCCACGCGCGCGTGAGGGTCTCTTGGCTCATGGTGGAATTTTGAACGTAAAAAGTGATTTTCGTCAAAGGTACGAAAGTGCTAGCTGTGCAAAATGGGCACCCTGTACCGTGGGCGGGGCAGAGGTGGAAATTTCGGGCCGGAACAGAGAAAATAGTGCGAGTATCATCTTGAGCTAGTTGGATTTGAAGGGGGGAAGCGTGAATCTTCTTGGGAAGAGTGCGGTGATTGCGGCGGGGATTGCGGGATTGCTTGGCGCGGGTGCGCTGTTTGCGCAGGCGTCGACGACGAAAAATACCGCTGCGAACGCGGCGGCGGTGAAGCGCGGGCAGACCGTGTTCCAGCAGAAATGCTCGGTTTGCCACTACGACAACAGCGACCAGAAAAAAATCGGGCCGGGGCTGAAGGGGCTGGGAAAGCGGGGCACATTCAGCGTGAACGGGAATAAAATTACGGACGACAGCCTGAAGGCATGGATTGAGAACGGAGATCAGTTGATGCCGCCGTTCAAGGATGTGCTGGAACCCGGGCAGATTAAGGATGTGATTGCGTACGTGAAGACGCTGTAGGGCCGGGCGCGGGAAGATTCAGGCGATAAAAGAGAAATCCCCGCAAGCCTGCGTGAAGCGGGCCGGGGGGATTTTCAATTTTTCTCGCTCCCAGGCGGGAGAAAGAGCTACTTCAGAACGGCGTCTTTCAGGACCTTGGCCGGGCGCAGACGGACAACAGTCTTGGCCTTGATCTTGATCGCTTCGCCGGTCTGGGGATTGCGGCCCATACGGGCTTTGCGATGAGCCTTTACGACGCGGCCGATTCCCGGGATAACAAACTTGCCTGCACCGCCCTTGGCTTCCTTGACGGCCAACTTGTGGAGCTCATCAAAGAAAGTGACGATCATCTTCTTGGTGGTGCTAGTTTTCTCGGCGAGATGCGAAACGATTTTGGTTTTGCTCAG
>DATLVJ010000304.1:0-2446 GCA_035577585.1 Candidatus Limnocylindrales bacterium | reverse complement strand
GCCGCCCGACTCTCAAGGCAAACCAGTGCCCTTTGAGCATCGCCACGAGCGATACATGAACGTAGCGGAGGTGATGGTAACCCTTGCCTCTGCATCTTTGGTTTTTGTGCCGAGTTCCAGGCTCAGCCTCTACAGTCACGCGTGTGGATTTGCGCTTATTCTCTTGGGTCTTTGCGTACTTTACAACGTAGGATTCATGGCATTGTTGACTTATTTCTACGAACGGTTCCTCTATGACGACCAGACGTACAGGCCTTGGAAATATGGATTGTTGCATGGCCTTGGCTTTGGTGGGCTGTTCTGTTTTGCTCTTGCGTACATCGTTTTGGCCGGGGGTGTCGCAAGTGCCGTTATCTACAGAGTTCCTTTTGTAGGGCAACCTCCTGCATTTCCCTTTAATTTCCAGTTTCCTCAATAACTTTTCCCGCCTCAGATGTCTCAATCAGATGTCGTAATCGCACTCTGCAACAGCAGCACCTTCAAATTCGCGCGCGGCGGCGGACTTTGATTTCGGTCTGTCGGTAGCAAGTTAAAATGTCCGCTTTTCATAGCACACGATATGTCCGGTTCTAAAGTTAAACAGTAGTCGTCGGGGCTGTGGGAAAGTGGGAATCCCGCGGGGTTGGCGGGATTTCCAAGCGAGGTGGGAAAGTCGGCTTTATGAGTTTTCCAGCTCGCGTCTTTTCCACAGCCCGCATTTCCGTCGTCGTCAGCGCCGTGCCCTGCGCCGTGTACCGACCCAGACAATGCGGCCCGTGAGTGAGACTCAAGCTTCCATTCAGGTGTTGGTGCACCACCACCTGACAACCCGCCAACGTCGCTCGCCAGCGTACCCGCTCGATCTGCAGGCTCAGATTCTGAAAGCTCACCGTGTTGTCGCGATTCACCGTGCGCTCGAACTGCAGCGAGAAAATCCGTTCCAGGTCACGACTCCGGCAGGGCACAAAAGCATGGCCCCGCTGCCTGGACGCAACCTGAAAACGGCGGTTGAACTCAGCGATGTAATCTTCCCGCAGAAACCGGTTCGCCGCCTCCAGCGTCCCCAGTTGGCGCAGCCGCAACTCCTGCGGCAAGCGGCCCTGCCAGGTCGAGAAGTTGCGCTCGCTGCGCCCGCGCGCTTCGGGCGAGTAGGCCGGGATCATCTGCACTCCCAACTCGTGCAACGCCCGTCCCACTTGCGTGCGGCGATGGTAGTCCACCTTGCCCCCCACCTTCGGCGTCAGCCAGAAATGGCTTCCCCGATCGCTGTACAGCGCGCAGAACACGCCCTTGCGCTCAATCACTTCCCGCAGTCCGGCCATCACCGTCGCCGTCGATTCCTCCCCCACCAACTGGGCGTAGTAAATCTCGCTCGTGGCATCATCCAGAATCACGATCAGGTCGTACCAGCGTTCGTCCTGAAACCACTGGTGGCGGCTGCCGTCGATATGCAACAGCATCCCCGGCAGCGGCCGCCGCTCGCGCCGTTTGCGATGCGCCCCGCGCTTGCGTCCACGGGCCACCAAGCCCGCTCCCTGTAGTGCCTGCTTCACCCAGGTGTAACTCAGCTCGATCCCGTGCTCGGCCTGCAACTTCTCGTGAAAGTGCTGCACGTTCAGATCGAAATACTTTTCCCGGTACAAGCCGAACACTTTCTCCACCGTCGCCACCGGCACCCGGCGACGCGAAGGCTTGCCCCGCCGCCGGTCCAGCAACCCGTTGTAGCCCTCTTCCACGTAGCGTTCCCGCCACCGTCGCATGTGCCGGTCGCTGATGCCCAAGATCTCCGCTGCCTGCCACCACGTGATCCTCTTCGCCATTGCCTGCAACATCACGTCCTGTACTTTCATCGCCCGCTCCATCGCGGCCCTCGGATAAGTTTCCATGCTCCGCATGGTCTCCTATCCTCACCGCCCGCAAAGCGGACATATCATGTGCTATCTCAACCGGACATATCATGTGCTACCGACATGATTGCTCCAGGACATTGACAGATTGCCTCCTATACCGCAAAGTAAGGGGCTGCAATTCCCGTGTGGAAAGCAGGCATTGAAAAAAGCCCTCCTCATCATTGCCGTTGTGCTTACGCCTGTGTTGGCGGTGAGCCTGCTTTTGGCGGCGGGCGATTGGCGGGCGATTGGCCAGACGGAAGCCGGCGATAAGGTTTCTATTGGTGCGGTGCGAATCCTGAAAAACAATCAACGCAGCGCCCTGGTTCGCGTCGAATACAAAGAGCCTACAAAATTGCCACAAGGCGGCCCTTTTGTGGAGATGCGTGCGCGAGTTCGATTTAATTGCAGCACAGGCACCGCAACGCCAAGTTCACTTTGGTTTTATTCGCGTGATCACAGCGGACGTGACGTGGTCAGCAAGAAGGCTACGCATGATGATCAATTCGGCAAAGCTGCAGAGGGCGGCTTCGCGGAACTTGTGAGCAAAAGCGTTTGCACTCAGACGAAATAAACTG
>DATLVJ010000303.1:0-2525 GCA_035577585.1 Candidatus Limnocylindrales bacterium | reverse complement strand
GATCAGGGACGGACCCTTGCAATTCTGGACGTCTCGGACTTGGGGGCGATTCGAGCCCTGCCACAAGTGTCGATTGGCGCGCGATCGCCGTATGACTTTGTCAACGCCTTGAGCGATACAGTCCTCATTCATTACCGGGATCAGTCTGGATTTGCAATCATTAGCCTCAAGAAATACAAACAGCCGGTGCTGGTCGAAGAGCCACAATTGCAACACCCAGCTCACCTGGAAGCTCTTGGGCACGATGGCTTACTGTTGGCATCCACGACCAGTCTCAGCGCCCAAGTTGAAGATCCTCAATACAAAGTCTTCGATGTCTCCAATCCGTCCAAGCCCGTAATGCTTGCCACTGTCGCAGGGGTGAAACAGCGCCTGGATAGAACAGTGACATGCACGGTATTCCTCTTGAGCACTGCCGGGCTTACGGTGATACGACGCCCCAATGTGGAGCAGGATTATAAGAATATGATGGAATCAGGATCGATCTATTCGAGCCCGTATTCCCGCAGTTCGTCGTGTGGGAGCAGCGGACTGGATTGAACGCGACGGCGTGCCGTTGAGCACCTGTCTTTTTTGAACGCGCCTTGCCGAACCTAAGGAGAAAAGCGCTTCTGCGCAATAACATTACGTATGTCACTTTCCGCTCACAGCGTGCCGGGGTCCTGGACCCATGCGGTTCTGCTCCCATTGTTCATAATCCTCGCGGCTTTCCTGTACCTGCGGGTATGGATTTTCACTCGCTCAGGTTCCGCCGCGGCTATTCCAGCCTGGAAGGCCAGCAGCTTCCTTCTCGGCCTGGTTTTGGTGTGGATGGCATGGGGGTCGCCGCTCGCGGCTTACGACCATAGCCTGCTGACGGCCCACATGATCAAGCACCTGCTGCTTATGACCTTCGCTCCACCCTTGATCCTGTTGGGTGAGCCCATGAGAGTGTTCTGGGGCAGGACGCCACTGTTGGCCCGGAGCACACTCCGCCGGGTGTGGCACCGACCACTCGTCGAGCGACTAGCACGAATCGTCACAAGTCCTGTGCTGTGTTGGACCGCCTCCGCGCTGACTCTGACTGCCTGGCACGTACCCACATTATTTGCGCTCGCCGTGCGGTCTGAAATCGGGCATGCAGTCGAGCAAGCAATGTTCTTCGGAGCCGGGCTCTTGTTCTGGTGGCCTGTTATTCAGCCTTGGCCAAGCGCCTCAACTGGGCCGCGGTGGTCGCTGCTCTTGTACCTTTTCCTGGCGACTCTGCCATGCGACATCCTTTCCGGATTTCTCGTCTTCTCTGACCGTGTGGCATACCCGGTGTACTTTTCCACTCCGCGGCTGTTTGGTTTTTCCGTTCTTGAAGATCAGCAATGTGCGGCCGCACTCATGTGGACTTGCGTCACGCTCGTCTATCTCGTGCCGGCGGCGATTATCTCATCAAGGCTCTTGGCCCTGCCGACCTCGCACGAACACGATTTGCGGCAATCGGAATTTTCTGGAGGTACGGTTCCGCAATGTCCTCCAAGAAGTTTGGAGGTTGTCTAGCAATGGCCACGGAGCCAATTCTGGCGGCGCTAGACGTCGCTGCCGTGCGGCGCCGTCACGGTCTTGTTCGTTCCGGCATTCTGACCGCCTATTGGTCGCTAACAAAGCCCGACGTAAATTTTCTCATTGCGGTCACAGCCGCTGCCGGCTTTTGGATGGGGACACCTGCTTCGTCTGCTCACTTCCCCTGGGCTTCTCTGCTTCACACCCTTGTTGGCACCGTGCTCGTCGCCAGCGGCGCCGCGACCCTCAACCAGCTGATCGAGTTGCGCTTCGATGCGCAAATGCGGCGGACCGCGCGTCGCCCGCTCGTATCGCGACGAATTGGGCAAACTCACGCTTTGTGGTTTGGAATCTCACTCTCCGTTATCGGCGCCATCTACCTAGCCGTTACAACCAATGCGCTCGCGTCCTTGCTTTCGATCCTTACTCTGCTGGGCTATCTGTTCTTATATACGCCACTGAAACGGAAATCTCCTCTGTGCACATTGATCGGCACGCTTCCGGGCGCCACGCCGCCGCTGATCGGCTGGGCCGCCGCCTGCGGACACCTCGACGGCAATGCTTGGCTGCTTTTTGCGATCGTATTTCTCTGGCAGTTTCCGCACTTCATGGCCATCGCTTGGATGTATCGCGAAGACTATGCGCGCGCCGGCTACGTCGTGCTACCTGAAGGCAAGTCCAAGGATCGCTTTGCCGCCTGGCAAACCTCACTTCCATCCTTGGCACTCTTCGCGGTGGCCCTCGTTCCTGCAATTCGAGGTGAGTCTGGAATTGCTTATTTTGCAGGCGCTCTCGTTCTTGGAGGTGCCTTCCTCTGCTACAGCGCACGCTTTGCTTTTCAAATGTCCACCGTTTCTGCGCGGCGGTTGCTTTTTGCTTCCATCCTCTATCTTCCGTTGTTGCTTGCTTTCCTCGCGTTGGACAAGAAATGAATCTGCAGGGAATGCCAATGCCTATTACAATCCGATTGCCAAGGTTATTCCTGGCCCTGCTTT
>DATLVJ010000302.1:0-2206 GCA_035577585.1 Candidatus Limnocylindrales bacterium | reverse complement strand
CTCCCCCGCCGAGATCCGCGCGGCGCTGGAATCGCGCCCCTCCATAAAAGGCGAGATGACTCTCCTGATCGGCAAGGCTTCTGCAGCCGCCCCCGAGACCACAACGATCGACGAGGCCGTCGCCCTCCACATCCACGCCGGCATGTCCCGCATGGACGCCATCAAAGAGGTAGCCCGCACCCGCGGCCTCTCCAAGCGCGACGTCTACCGGCAAACGCAAATTGAGAAGCGGTAGGGGACGATCGCCCGTCTTACCGCGAGAGCTCATGGGAAGAACTCGCTGAACATGAACTCTCTCCTCTTCTTGAAGGAACCGATATCTGCTGAGGTCAGGTCATACCACTCGCCCTGTTTCTTCTTGGTTCGGAAGCGACTCTCCCAATACTTCTCCAGGATGTATGGAAAATCCGTCCTTATTTCGTGCTTTGGAACAAGGTCTTCCGGAAGCAGGAGGCTTATCCCAGCGCCGCGCCTATTGGCGTCGTTCGCTTTGCCGATCTTGTACAAACGCAACGAGGGGGAATACTTCAAGTACACGAACCCCGCCTTGACCACCGCCTGGCGCTGGCCGATCGCTTTATGTTTTGGCTTCAGTGCTTCACGTTCCAGCCGTTCCTCGCACAACTTGGCCAGCCTTGTGTTTGCGTTCTTACGACTGAACTCCAAGAGCGCCGCAGCAGTTTGCGGCATCCCGCCGTATCGTTTCTTGACTGTCTGCCAGACTGGAAAACCAGGCGCGGTTCTGGCCTGCATATTGATTTCGTCGCGGACTGGGAAGTAGCCCAACTTGGTGATGAATCCAGCGAGCTGTTCCAGAATGTCGGCATCCGGAATCTTCTGTGTCATGGCATTGGGGTCGTAGCCCGCCTCTCGCACGGCATCGGTCCATCGAGCCCAATGGCTTCCCTTCCAGACGGACTGTTTGATGCGAGTTGCCGCCATGAAAGTCCGCTCGCCTGGTATTGCGCCACTATTCGCGGCAACGAACTTGCGTATTTCGGCTAGGATCTCTTCCCTGCTGATCTCCATAGTGATCAGAGTATAACCGCTAGCGCGACCTGCTTTGCGAAACCGGAAAGGGGGCAAAAACCCATGATGCACGCTAAAACCGGAGTATCCTTATCTTGGAATTGTGGCGCAAGAACTCCAAGATTTCTGTTGCGAATCGAGCGTGGCGCACGCCATTGCTTCAACGAGCCTAACGCGCTACAGTGCTGATAGAGGAAGAAATGTCGAAGAAGCTCGAAAAGTTGCTTGAGCTCGCTCGGAAACACGAGATCACTCCTGAGGAGCGCGACGCCCAGGTCCGCAGCTTCGCCTACGGCAACACGCACTTCGAAAACGAAGCGATCACAAAGGCCGATATCGACAACGCCATGAAGTCGCTGCAGACTGAGCGTGAATCTCCCGATCGTTCCTAAGGGCACTGTCTACCGAGATGGAGACGAAAAACTTCGTCTGGAAAGCCGCAACGGCATCATCCAGGTGGAGTCGGTTCTGTATCAAGCTGCCAACTGGAATAGGGCAACCCGCCTGACACCAGATGTAGTTCGAAAACTGCAAGAGCTGGCAGTTAACCAGATCTACCGATGCGCAGGCTATTTCCGTGACGGCGATGTGCGCATCGATGGGGTGAAGCACCAGCCACCACCGCCAAACGACGTCCCGGGCTTTGTCCAACAAATGTGCGACTACGTCCACGACAACTGGAATCAGACGCCAGTGCACCTCGCCTCGTACCTGATCTGGCGGATCAACTGGATACATCCGTTCTTTGGCGGTAACGGCCGCACCGCTCGTGCTGTCTCTTATCTCATCCTTTGTGCCAAGTTAGGATTCGCGTTACCCGGAACCAAAACGATTCCCGAGTTGATAGTGGAGTCTCGCAAACGGTACATCGATGCACTCCAGACCGCCGATGCGGCGTGGGACGAAGGCCGTCTAGCCATACTCCCAATGGAAGACTTGATGGCGGAATTGCTTGCTGAACAGTTAGTGGCCATCCACGAAAAGGCAACAGGTAGGCCAGCCGAGTTCAAGAAAGACTGAGGCAATCCACCACGGCTTGGCGACGTGCCCACCACTTTCACACCTTACGCAGCTCGATCGCCACTCGGCGGCCAACCATCGCCGCCGCCCGCTGCAGGCTGGAGAGCGTAATGTCGTTCCTCGGATCAAGCAGGCGGTCAACCTGGGTTCGGCTCGT
>DATLVJ010000301.1:0-5041 GCA_035577585.1 Candidatus Limnocylindrales bacterium | reverse complement strand
TCGCTTTTCACCGGTCACACCGGCAACAACCGAGACTTGTCCATCCATCCCTTTTGAGCTCGGTTCGTTTAAGATCGCCATTCCAATGAAGCGTTGTCCGTCCTGCCAGCAGATCTATTCTGACGATATGATGAAATTCTGTCGCGCAGACGGAAGACTGTTGGAAGAATTGGAGAATGCACCCACTGAGATCCTTTCAAAGAAAGTCGCTTCATCGAACGCGCCGACAACCCGCATCGAGACGACAGTTCTGGATGCTTCCACACAGGCGTATGCCGCTGGCACAACCGACGAATTAATACCTGAGACCAAATATGCCAAGAGCGGTGACATCAATATCGCATATCAGGTGCTGGGAAGTGGGCCTTTGGATGTTATCTATGTGCCCGGTTGGGTGACGCATCTGGAATACGGCTGGGAAGAACCGGCCGTCGCCAGTTTCTATAGAAAGCTTGCGTCATTCTCACGCCTAATACTTTTCGATAAGCGAGGGACCGGTCTCTCAGATCAAAGTACAAATCTCCCAACCCTCGAACAACGAATGGATGACGTACGCGCAGTCATGCAAGCGGTCGATTCAGAGCGGGCGGTGGTGTTCGGAGGTTCTGAAGGCGGCAATATGGCGTTGCTTTTTGCCGCGACTTACCCGGAGCGAACTGTTGCCTTGATCACATTCGGTGTTTTCGCCAAGCGGGTCTACGATCCCGAATACCCATGGGCGCCAACTCCCGAGCAGCGACAGAAGTTCTATGACGCGATTGAGCAGGGATGGGGCGGTCCAGTCGGAGTTGAGGATATCGCCCCGAGCCGCGCCCATGACGAGAAGTTTCGCCAATGGTGGGCAGCGTACCAAAGGCGCAGTACCACTCCGCGCGCCGCTTTGGCCCTGGCGCGCATGAACACCTCAATAGACGTGCGTCACGTGCTGCCGGCGATCAAGGTCCCGACTCTGGTGCTGCATCGCACCAACGATCTCGATTGCCACATCGAAGAGGGCCGCTACATCGCATCTCATATCCCGGGAGCAAAATTCGTAGAACTGCCCGGCGACGATCATCTGATCTATGTTGGCGATCAGGACACGATGTTTCGCGAGATTGAAACCTTCATCAAAAGCATCAGCCTCAACACCGAAGTCGACAGCGTCCTGGCTACAGTTCTTTACGTCACTACGAGCGAACCTGCTGAAGGCCGCGACAATCGTTTCTCGACACTTGCTCGCCGCGAAGCTGAATGGTTCAAGGGGCGGGTGAGCGAGGCGAACAACCATCAATTGTGTGCGACCTTCGACGGACCAATCAGAGCGATAAAATGCGCCAAAGCAATCAGAGACTCAGCCGGCGAGATCGGCATTGAGACGAAAACGGGATTGCATACCGGCTTATGCTGTATGCGCGGTGATCAGGCCAGCGGCGCTGCCGTCGAAGTCAGCAAGGAGGTGGCCGCGCGCGCACAGGCCGGCGAAGTTTTGTTAACCAATCGAGTCAGGGACCTGGTGTCAGGGCCTGGCGTTGCGTTTAGCGATCGAGGAACCTGCCACTTCAAGGATCTGCCCGAGACCTGTCAACTATTCGCCGCTGTGTGAATCAGCGGAAATACAAGACTTAGCCTGCCTTGTTCGTCAACTCATAGACATGCCCCCTTCGCGGATGCGGCCCTGCGGGGCGAGATCCCTGAAACGGCAGACCGAAGGGCTGCGAGAGAGTAGCCGGTAGTCGCAGCGCAGCGAAGACCACCGGAAAGCATGAAAATTAGTCCAGCACCCTGAAAGGGTGCAAGATTCTCGGAGGAATGTCTGGCACCCTTTCAGGGTGCGTGAGAATCACCTCGGTACCGGGCTAGCAAACCAATATTTCCAGACGCAGATGCGACACTTCCACCTCCGAACCTAACGCTTCCCCGCGCAAACCCGGTATTCCCAAAACAAACTCGATATTTCCGAGTGTAAACCGGCATTTCCAACTGCAAACTTCGCATTTCCATCTGCAAACTCGACATTTCCACGTGCAAACCTTCCATTTTCACGTGCAGACTTGGCATTTCCATGTGCAAACCTTCCATTTCCACGTGCAAACTTGGCATTTCCCGTTGCAAACCTTCCATTTCCACTTGCAAACCGGCCATTTCCGCGTGCAAACTTGCCATTTCCGCTTGCAAACTCGACATTTCCGCGTGCAAATCTTCCATTTTCCTCAGCAAAAACCCACAAACCCCTGCCGGCTGCAAGTATTCAGGCCGCAGCATGCAACATTCTTCACCAACTAGCCACACCTTGTGCTAGAATCCGCGCCACTCAAGGGGTATCAAGCGGTAACAGCCGGCCAAATCCCCGTTCATCGCGCCGGCTTCACAAACAAACAAATCACCTCTCACGATCTCCACGATCGCGAAGTGAAAACCTTTAACCCGTTAGTTTTCTCAGAGGAGGTTTTCAATGGACGACAATCAAAACCGCACCTATCAAAGGGCCGTCCGCGTGCGCGAATTCAACGCCCAACGCCTCGTCGATTTTTCCGAGACAGGTGTCGCACGACAATTCTTTAATGACTTAATCGCCGCCATCGCCGACGCCAAAAGACTCGGCGAAGCACAAACCACCGGCATCGGCCAGGCCCGGCAGGGAACGCTGTCTCGTAGAGACGCGCGCGCCGCCGTGCAGAGAGCAGTCGACGCCATCTTTCGCATCGCGCGGGCCATGGGCCTCGAAGCGCAATTCCAAAGACCAGCCAACGGCACCGATGAAGCCCTACTGAATACGGCGCGGTCTTACGCGACGAACGCGCTGCCGCTGAAAGCGCGATTCATCGCATACGATGTGCCGGCAGATTTCATAGACGATCTCAACGAAGACATCGCCGAGCTCGAAGCAGCCATCGCCAATCAAGGCAGCGCCGTCGGCGATCACGTCTCTGCCAGCGCCGAACTCGAAGACGCGCTCGACCGCTGCGACGACGCGGTGCGGAAGGAAGATCCGATCATGAAGAATAAATACGCCGACGATCCCGGCTCGCTGGCCGAATGGATCAGCGCCAGCCACATCGAACGCGCGCCGCGGCGGAAGAAGACGCCGCCAACACCGGTAACGAGTGTCCAGTGATCGCAATTTTGGAGTGCGCCGACTTGTCGGCGCTTTTCGCGGCTAAGCCAAAAGCGGTGACAAGTCCCCGCACTCCAAAGCGGTCAGTGGCCTGTGGGTAAAGACACGCTGATTTCACCGCGCTGCGTTGACAGAGATGATTTCACCGCGCAGCGGTGACAGAAAGTAGCCGGGGGTAAGCGCGCAGCGCGCCACCCCCGGATCGTAACGTCGTTAATTTGAAAGCCGGCTTAAGCCGGCGACATGAACTGGAGCTTTGGCCATGTACCGTGAACTCCACAAAGCTGGAAACCATTCAAACAGTTTCCGGTGGCCGCGTTGCAACCGATCACCTCGCTAAAGCGAGGTGTGACTGAGAATTCATGGGTGACGCCCCACTCATGAAGAAGCGGGCGCGTTTGGCAGGCAGGACGTGCAAGCCAGCTATAACTTGTACGGCGCAGGAGCAAGCGCGCCCGCCCAAGATCGACCGAGGAAAGCGGGCGCGTTTCGTCACGCAAGCCGCGCGGTGGCCCGGTCAACTCGGACGCTGGGCGTCACAACAAGAACGGCGAGCAAACTATATGACTTGGATTGAAATCGCTGACACCGCCATCAAAATTGGCCTTGGTGCTGTAATCGCCGGGGCGTTCGGCTACCTAACCAACAAACGCACTAACGAGGCACAAGGACAAGCGAGATATTCAGAGCGCCGTAGAGATCACATTGAGAGAATTCTAACAGCGCTAACGGAGCTCGAGAATCGTTATGCGCATCATCGGTGGAGAGTAATGGTCTACCGCTTCTACAAGATCCGCAATAAGCTGGAAGAGGCTAACAAGTACGAACTTGAGGAGAAAGACACAAGAGAAAAACTGTACCAAGCCACTGAGAAGTGGAGGTACATCTCAGGCGTCCTTCTGTTGCTAGGGGAAAGAAGAGCTGAAAAGAATCTCGGTTTGTACAAGGCCGCTATCAATGATTGGCTGTCCCGATCCGACATTGAGCCAATGAAATGCACTGATGAATTAATTGAAGAGATGCATGCTGCAGTAGAAAGTGCACGGGAAGACTTTTACCAAACGCTATCGTCAGCTTACGAACATAGCTAGAGGCGAGGCGGTACCGAGAATGAATAGATGCCGTCTGCCGGTTGATATTAGGGATCACCTAACTGTGCGAGTTGTTCTCATTATTAGCAGACGCCCAACAAATCGTTAGACGCGAGCGGCGGTAGCGTGTTTCGCATGAAACTTTTGTAAATCAAAGTTGGTGCTACCGCGCGGCCGCGTCGACTCAATCGTTCGGCGGCTCCGCCTTAATTAAGGAGAGTATGCAATGTCACAGGATGAGAACTCTGTTCCAAAAAAGCCAACTGAATACACGGTCGAACAGAAGTCGCATGAAGAAGGCTTGAAACTGCATTATGATTTTTATAAACACCTTACAACTTTGTGCACAGGCTCGATTCTCATTCTCGTTACATTCTTAGAAAAGGTTTTTGAGAATCCCAAGTGGAAGGCGCTAGTGATTGCAGCATTTGCCTTTTTTGTACTTTGCATAATCGCCTGTGTGCTACAGATGGTTAGTGTTGCTTCTTATGTTCAGAAAATGGGGCCAGCTACTGACGATAGCGGCTATGAGGAAAAGATGAGTCTCTCCATTCGTATATTTGCCTTCACATGTTTTCCATTAGGCATCTTCTGCTTGGTCATCTTTGCCGTGAAAAATCTCTACCGATAGATTTTGGCAGCGGCAGAGCATTCAGCAGTTCCGCGACGGCGTGCGACACGCTGAAGTCGTGAGATGCCGATTCTTCGATTCTCACGGGCAGGTGACGTAGCTCATCTCAGTTGAGGATAGCTAGCCGAAGACCTCCACGTTTTATGCAAACCGCCGCGGGTTCTGATTCGACCAAGCCTACAGAGCAGGGTGACAGCTTACAAAAACCTCTCCCAGCCCTAG
>DATLVJ010000300.1:0-3673 GCA_035577585.1 Candidatus Limnocylindrales bacterium | reverse complement strand
GGGCTTCGTGCCATCCGACGAACTCAACAAGGAACTCCCCAGCTGGCTGCGCTTTTCCGGCGAGTACCGCACTCGCCTGGAAGGATTTGATGGCGGCGGGTTCAAACTCAGCAACCAGGATCTCTACCTGCTGAGCCGGCTGCGCTTGGTTATGCAGATTCGGCCCTCCAAATGGTTTCGCATCTTCGCGCAAGCGCAAGACGCGCGCATCTTCTGGAATGATCGTCTACCCTCAGCGCCGCCCTATCAAAACACGATGGACCTGCGGCTCGCTTATGTGGAGCTAGGTAATCCGGAAGGGCCGCTGACAGTGCGCGTGGGCCGCCAAGAGCTCGACTTCGGCGACCAACGCCTGGTGGGCACGGCCAACTGGCTAAACGTTCCGCGCAATTTCGACGCTGTACGTGCGAGTTTTCATTCCGGCGGTTACCGGCTGGATGCATTTTCGGCGTCTATCGTGGTACCGAAAGACGGAACGTTCGATCATCACCTCGAAGGCAACAATCTGCACGGGCTGTATGGCGGCCTGGAAAAACTGATTCCGAACGCCGTTGTGGAACCTTATGTTTTCTGGCGCCTGGCTCCACGGCAGAAGAATGAGGACGGAAATCTCGCGAGCCTCGATACCAAGACCGGCGGCGTGCGCTGGGTGGGCAAAGTGCCGGCAGCGCGCGTCGACTACGGCGTGGAAGTGGCTGTCCAACGCGGCAACAGCGGCGCGGATGCCGTCAGCGCCTGGGCCGGACACTGGGTCGCTGGTTACACGTTCACAATTCCCTACAAGCCGCGCGCCTTTGCCGAATACAATTACGCATCCGGAGACCGTCATCCGCATGACGGCCGCATGGGTACTTTTGATCAGCTCTATCCGACGGGCCACGATAAATTCGGCTTGGCCGACCAAGTCGGCTGGCGCAATATTCGTGATCTGCATTTCGGTGTGGAAGCCAAGCCCAGGCGTGTTGTGACGGCAGCGGTGGGAGTGCATTCATGGTGGCTGGCAAGCGCCACCGATGGCTTATATAGTGCCTCGGGAGCTCTGATCGCGCGTGTGGCCAGTGGTTCCGCGGGAACCCGCGTGGGCGACGAATTGGATGCGCAGTGCATATGGGCGATCAACGGGCAGATGCAGTTGGGAGCCGGGGTGGGGCACATTTTTCCGGGGCCGTTTCTCAAACTCGCCACGCAAGGAAACCCGTATACCTTCCCGTATTTGATGTTTGGCTATTCGTTCTAGCTCAAGGCGAAATACAAATGGAGGCGAATCGTGTCATTGCGAGAATTCCGTAGGGCAGGCGATATACGGACGTTGGCCGCAGCATTCCTTTATTTCGACGTCAGCTTCATGGTGTGGGTGATTCTGGGTCCGCTCGCGCCGTTTTTGGGCGAGGCCCTGAAGTTGACGGCAACGCAAAAAGGATTACTGACAGCGATTCCACTACTGGGAGGGTCATTTTTCCGGCCGATTCTGGGATGGATGACGGAGCGCATCGGCGGCCGGCGAACGGGTCTCATCGGTTTGGGTGTGACTCTGATTCCGCTTGCTGCTGGATGGCAATTCGCCCGCCACTACGATCACTTCCTGACGCTTGGGTTGCTGCTTGGAGTGGCGGGCGCAAGCTTCGCGGCCGCGTTGCCATTGGCGGGCAGCTGGTATCCACCCGAGCATCAGGGCTTGGCGATGGGGATTGCCGGCGCGGGGAATTCGGGAACTCTGCTAGCCACGCTGTTCGCCCCGCGACTGGCGCAGGCGTTCGGCTGGCGCAGTGTATTCGGCTTGGCGATGATACCGGTGTGCCTTGTTTTCGTGGCATTTTTCTTCATGGCGAAGGAGGCGCCGGGAGAGCGTGTGATCAAGAAGTGGAAAGACTATGTTGGCCTCCTCAAGGAGGCTGACTCCTGGTGGTTCTGCTTCATCTACAGCATTACGTTTGGAGGTTTTGTTGGACTCGCGAGCTACCTCTCCGTGTTTTTTCACGATCAGTATCATCTGAGCAAAGTGCAGTCGGGCGACTTCACCACCGTGGTGGTTGTGTTCGGCAGCTTCCTGCGGCCGGTGGGTGGCCTGCTGGCTGACCGCTGGGGCGGCTATCGCATACTCATCGTGCTGCTGGCGGGTGTCGCCCTCTGCCTGGGTGGCGTGGCCACGTTGCCGCCGGCCGGTATCGCTCTTTCACTTCTGGCGGGAGCGATGGCCATGTTGGGAATGGGCAACGGCGCGGTGTTCCAACTTGTACCTCAACGTTTTGCGGGTCGCGTGGGTATCATGACCGGCATCGTGGGGGCCGCCGGCGGCTTTGGCGGATTCTTGCTGCCCGCCGCGCTCGGCGCGATCAAAGATCGCTCCGGCACATTCGGACTTGGCTTTGGCGTGTTTGCGGCCATCGCTCTCGTAGCCTTGGCGATGATCAGCGGGATCGGGCGGGTTTGGCGCAGCAGGTGGAGTGAGGAATCTGCGCGGCGAGCGGGGCTGTTCCCACGACGGCTCGATGCCTTTGCCGAGAGCGCTGCCGGCGAGTAGCGCTAGAACCGCGCGGCTGCGCTGAGTTGCCATGGAATAGAACCGGACTTTCGCGTTCCTTGAGCTCCACTTCTACGGGATAAGGGTGTTTTGCGGCCAAGCGAAATCCAAGCCTTCTCGGCCGCTGGTTTCCGGGAACGCCGCGCTTCGGCCGAGTACATATGGACAATCGATATCGAAAGGCGATACCGTTAACTCTGGCCAAACCAACCGATATCCTGCCATGCACCCTGGACCTCCTTATCCTCAGAACCCTGGAACTCGGCCCGCTGCACGGCGTCGCCATCGCCGACCGGGATGACCGCCTGTTCGATGCCGGTGCCCGTCCATCAGAGAATTTCGTGACGTGGTCAAATCGAGGGGAGCAGGCCCTTCACCGCCTTCAGTCGCTATTTGCAACAGATCCCGGACGACAGCTATTTCGCCCGCTTCACCGCGGCTACCAGGACGGGATATGGGTTAATCGCCTTCCCCTTCCACCACCGCCTGTCCGGCCCCACCTCGAAGATTCCAAAATGCAAGTGGGGCGTGCGCGGATCCGCATTTCCAGTCGATCCGACAAAACCGATGACGTCCCCACGCTCGACCCGCATTCCCTCCCGCAGCCATTCCACGTACCTGTCCAAGTGCGCGTAGTAGTAGCAATACCTTCCCATTTCGTCGAACTGGTATACCGTGTTGCCGCCCGGTTTGCTGAGGAACAGTTTGCGGACGGTTCCGGATACGACTGCATACACGGGTGTTCCTCTTGGCTCCAGAATGTCGATGGCCTCATGCCGATGCCCATTGTGAACCTCTTCGAACATGTCCCGTAGATTCGCGAGAGCCAGTCCACCGATCGGTGGAGTCATATCGAGAATGGAAGAGGTCGCGCCAACAGCAAGAAACAGTGGGAACAGCCCGGCAATGCATACGCGGAGCCGCAAAGCTATTCTTCCAGAACGATCGGCGTGCCCCGTCGAACCATATGCGACAAATCGACGACGTCCCAGTTCGTCATCCGGATGCACCCGGCCGATTCGCCGTGCCTGATATGCCCCGGATCAGGCGTCCCATGGATTCCATAGTGCTCTTTCGAGAGGCCGATCCACACTGCGCCGGCGGGGTTTCTCGGGCCGGGCGGGAGTATGGCTGTCGCTTTTCTTGGGTCCG
>DATLVJ010000299.1:0-18776 GCA_035577585.1 Candidatus Limnocylindrales bacterium | reverse complement strand
TCCAGACCTGCTCCTTGGCTGGCAAATTGGTGGCAAGATCCTCGGCATTTTCGGAATGGGGCGCGTCGGACAAGCTGTGGCTCGGAGAGCGCGAGGATTTGGAATGAAGATTCACTATTGCAACAGTTCTGAGTTACCCGCGGAAATCGCCGGCGACGCCGTCTACCACAAGGATCCCTCGGATCTGCTTCGCGTAAGTCAGTTCTTAAGCCTGCACGCCCCGGAGACTCCTCAGACCCGCCATTTCTTGAACTCCAAAGCCATTAGCCTTCTGCCTCGCGGGGCCATCGTGGTGAACACCGCTCGCGGTGGATTAGTGGTCGATGACGACCTCATCGCTGCTCTTAAGAGCGGGCGAGTCGCCGCCGCCGGACTCGACGTATTTGAGGGCGAGCCAAAACTTAATCCGGAATATGTTTCGCTGAAAAATACATTTTTATTGCCGCATATCGGCAGCGCCACCATCGAAACCAGGACAGCAATGGGCATGCTGGCTCTGGACAATGTGGACGCGGTCCTGAACGGAAGGCCTGCGCTGACCCTCGTCCAGCCCTAGGTGCCGCCCGACGTCTCATAAGCTCATCCGGACGAAACCGTGAGGCTTCTCTAACAAGAACAATCGTCCAGTCGTGTTGTCGGCGCGACGCCGTTCAAAGCAGAAGCCAATCTGCTGTTATTTGCGATTTTTCCTTTCCCGTCTATCCTAGAGTGCTGGCCTAAAATGCTGGCGCTCTAGTTCGCCATAAATATGTCAACTGAGACCAATATCTCTGGGCTTCACGCCGAGCGCCTCGGTTCCGATGATCGCTCCACGCTCAAAATCCTCCTCGCCGTAAGCATCTGTCATCTCCTCAACGACACTGTGCAGTCCCTTCTTCCTGCTCTATATCCTTTGCTCCGAAATACCTTTCGATTGGACTTTGGCCAGGTTGGTTTGATCGCTTTTACAGCTACGTTCACGTCTTCGCTGCTCCAGCCGCTCGTAGGACTCTACAGTGACCGTCATCCAAAACCTTATTTCCTGGCGGCCGGCATGGGCATCACCCTCACTGGCTTACTGACGCTTGCCGTCTCTCCTACCTATGCGATTGTTCTTATCGCTGCAGGGCTGATCGGTACGGGTTCCGCAGTTTTCCATCCGGAGTCTTCGCGAGTCGCTCGCATGGCCTCCGGCGGACAGCACGGCTTCGCCCAATCCATCTTTCAGGTGGGCGGCAATGCCGGTTCCGCGCTGGGGCCACTCTTGGCGGCGTTCGTTCTGTCCAACGGCCAATCCAGCATCGCCTGGTTTTCGATCCTGGCGCTCATCGCCATGATCCTGCTGTTCAAAATCGGTCATTGGGCTCACCGGTATCGCCTTGGTCAAGCCGGCAGCAAAACCATTCCGATCGGCATGCACGTCACTGGCGCGGTTCACGCCACCCGTCCGGCGTTTTCTTCGCGCAAAATTGCGCTCACCATGGGTGTTCTCATTATCCTGATGTTCTCGAAGTTCTTTTATCTCGCCAGTCTCACCTCGTATTACACCTTCTATCTCATGGACCGCTTCCATCTCTCCGTGCAGAACGCCCAGATCCACCTTTTTGTTTTCCTTGGCGCTGTCGCCGCGGGCACCATCATCGGCGGGCCAATCGGCGATCGCTTCGGCCGCAAATTCGTCATCTGGTGGTCCATTCTCGGCGTCCTTCCTTTCTCCTTGCTGCTGCCCTATTCCAGCCTTTTTTGGACCGAAATTCTGAGTGTCATCATCGGCGTCATCCTTGCGTCCGCCTTTTCCGCGATCCTCGTCTATGCTCAAGATCTGATTCCCACTAAGATCGGCACTGTGTCCGGACTCTTTTTCGGGCTAGCCTTTGGGTTAGGCGGCATCGGCGCCGCACTTCTCGGCAAGCTTGCCGACCACACCAGCATCAATTTTGTGTACCACGTCTGCTCGTTTCTTCCCGCGCTCGGAATCCTCACCGCCTTTCTTCCCGACGTCACCGCCAGCGGCGCAAAGAAGAATTAGATCGCGCATTTGGCGCCTTTTACCGAAGTGGCGCGTATTCCACCTGGTATCAAATGGCTTGGTGATTCAGATGTACGAATGGCCGTGGTTGTAGCGATCAGTCTGGCTGCCTTCCGGACGCCAGATCCGTAAGACGCTCCATTGTTAGCGCTCGTGTTGCGCGTCTATCGACAGGATAAACCGCTGAAATTCTGTCTCTTGATCCTTGGGCGGCATAAAAACTGGTGCATTTATTCCGAAAAAAAGCATCCTCTTGCTCGCTTTTTCATCCAACGTCCGCGAAGCAAACGGCATGGGGCGGGGTGCCTTCCTCTAACGAGTTGCCGTTTGCCACGTTGGAGTCGCGGATGTTTCAAGAGCGGCCTTTTCTAACGATGACGTGTTTTCGCGCCCAGGAGTCAAGCGCCCGGAGGACGGGGCGCAACTTTACTCCGAAGGGAGTCGGCGCATATTCCACTCTAACGGGCATTTCTGCAAACATCTCTCTTCTAACAAGCCCGTCCCTCTCGAGCTCACGCAACTGTTGTGTCAGCACTTTCTGTGAGATTCGAGGCATCCTTTGCCGGAGACCTTTGAATCGAAGCGGTTCCTCGCTACTCAGGAGCCACCAGAGAATAACGGGTTTCCACCGGCCGCCGATCAGCACAAGCAGCTCTTCAATCGGGCACTTGCTGGCGATTCGTTTAGCGCTCATGGACTTGAAGTAACCAGGTATCCATTTGGTTCCTGATATCAGGTAGAGAGTATAACGGGAGGGGATTTTCAGGCCAGAGAAAATGGAGCACGGTAGAAACGGAAACGGCTTCGGAGAGTGAATGATTAAGCGTTCTTCGAGCTGAAGGAGCTTTCTCAAACGGGTGTTGGGAAGAAGTTTCGTAAGTCTAGTCTCATGAATGGAGGAAATACAAAATGAGTCCAAGCAACATCGGTCCAAAGCGCAGTGAAAAAGGGTTGCTCACTCCCGACAATTGCGTTGTGGCGTTGATCGACCATCAGCCACAAATGCTGTTCGGGGTCAGCAATTTCGACCGCCAGGGGATTATCAACAATGTGATCGCACTCGCTAAGGCCTCACGAGTGTTCGAACTGCCTGTTGTACTCTCGACTGTCGAAACGAAGTCTTTCAGCGGAAATATGTGGCCGCAGCTCCGGGCGGTGTTTCCCGGCCAGGAACCCATCGAACGGTCGTCGATGAATTCCTGGGATGACAAGAACTTCGTGGCAGCGATCGAAAAAACCGGCCGGAAGAAAATCGTGCTGGCCGGACTGTGGACGGAAACCTGCGTAGCTCTCCCGACGGTACAGGCGATACACGACGGCTACGAAATCTACGTCGTCGAGGATTGCTGCGGCGACGTAAGCCAGTTGGCGCACGACAACGCGATGAAGCGCGTGATCCAAGCGGGGGCGAAGCCCGTAACGGCCCTGTCCACGATGCTCGAATGGCAGCGCGATTGGGCTCTCAAGGGCACCTATGACGCGGTCATGGACATCGTAAAGACCCACTTTGGTGCTTACGGCGTTGGAGTCGAATACGCCTACACCATGGTGCACGGTTTACCGGCAACACAGTTTGCCGAATATATTGGACCCCTCGCCGCAGCCGCGCACAAATAAACCCGCCGGGAGGGCAGGCCAGCCCCTGCCCTCCATAACCCGATTTTAGTTACAGAAGGAGATTCCTATGTCTGTTGACACGATACTTCACAACGCCAAGATCGCAACGAACGGGGTTCCGTCCATCGTGGAAGCAATCGCGATAACTGGCGGAAAAATCTCAGCTGCCGGGAAAGACGACGAAATTCTTCGTCTGCGAGAGCCGGGGACGCAAGTCATCGATGCGAAGCGTCGCACGGTTATTCCCGGGTTGAATGATTCGCACATGCATCCCATTCGGGGAGGCTTGAACTACAACATGGAGTTGCGCTGGGACGGCGTGCCGTCTCTTGCCGATGCACTGCGCATGTTGAAGGAGCAGGCTGCACGGACGCCGGCGCCGCAGTGGGTGCGGGTCGTCGGGGGTTGGACAGAATTCCAATTCGCAGAACGCCGCATGCCGACGCTCGACGAAATCAATGAAGCCGCTCCAGACACGCCCGTTTTTGTTCTACATCTTTACGACCGCGCTTTGCTAAACGGTGCGGCCCTGCGTGCCGTGGGCTACGGCAAGGAGTCGCCGGAATTCCCCGCCGGAGAAGTGCAGCGGGATTCGCGCGGGAATCCCACCGGTCTGCTGATTGCGAAACCCAACGCGAATATTCTTTATTCCACATTGGCCAGGGGACCGAAGCTGTCGCGCGAAGACCAGCTCAACTCCTCGCGCCTCTTTTTCCGGGAACTGAACCGCTTTGGCCTTACCAGCGTGATTGACGCCGGCGGTGGCTTCCAGAACTATCCCGACGACTATGGAGTCGTAAACGAGCTGCACCGAAACGGTGAGCTTTCGATTCGCCTCGCCTACAACCTGTTTACGCAGAAACCGAAACAAGAACTGTCCGATTTCCAGAATTGGACAAAAATGACGAAACCCGGCGCGGGCGACGACTTTTACCGCGTGAACGGCGCGGGTGAGAACCTGGTTTTCACAGCCGCCGATTTCGAGGACTTCCTTGAGCCACGGCCAGACCTGCTCCCGGTCATGGAGAGTGAACTGAAAACGGTCATCCGGCATCTGGTGGAAAATCGCTGGCCGTTTCGTCTGCATGCGACCTACAACGAAACGATCGAGCGGGCGCTGAATGTCTACGAAGCGGTGAACCGGGAGATTCCGTTCGACGGCCTGCATTGGTTCTTCGATCACTGCGAAACGATCACGGATCGCAACATCGAACGAGTGAAAGCCCTTGGCGGGGGCATTGCCATTCAGAACCGCATGGCCTTCCAGGGCGAGTATTTCGTCGAACGCTACGGTGCGCAGCAAGCGAAACGGACGCCGCCCATCCGGCGCATGCTTGAAATGGGCGTCCCCGTGGGAGCCGGCACGGACGCTACGCGGGTGTCCAGCTACAATCCGTTCCTCTCGCTTTACTGGCTCATTACGGGGAGGACGATCGGAGGTTTGAGCCTGTACTCCTCCGAGAATCGCTTCGACCGAGAGGAAGCTTTGAAGCTTTACACGCTCGGGAGCAGTTGGTTCTCGACGGAAAACGGAAAGAAGGGGGCCCTCGCGCCGGGACAACTGGCGGATTTCGCTGTTCTTTCGGCAGACTACTTTTCCATCCCGGAAGAGGAGATCAAGCAACTTGAATCGGTCCTCACAGTGGTTGGAGGGAAAGTCGTTTACGCTACTGCTGAATTCTCCAAACTCGCGCCGCCAGCCCTGCCCGTGAGTCCGGACTGGTCTCCCGTCAAACAGTATGGCGGATATGCGAAGCCTTCCGATCAGGCACTCGGGGCTTCCCACTCCGCGGTCTGCACGCATCTGCCGGGCCACAGCCAGGGGACAAAGAGCTGGCACTTGCCTGTCTTGGGCGACCTGGGGCTCTGGGAACTGGGCTGCGATTGTTTCGCCTTTTGAAAAATGGCAGCCGAATTCTTAACAAAATGAAAAAGAGAGAATGGGAATGTCAAATATCACCGGCAAGGTTGTAGTAATTACAGGGGCCAGCAGCGGTGTGGGCGAAAGCACGGCTCGCCTTCTTGCCGGAAATGGCGCGAAAGTCGCGCTCGGAGCTAGGCGAAAAGATCGAATCGACGCCCTCGTCAAGGACATCACGGCTAAGGGAAGCAGCGCACTCGGTTTCAAGACTGATGTGACAAAGCGCGGAGATGTCGAGGCATTAGTGAAAGGCGCCGTTGACAAGTACGGCCAAATCGACGCGCTCGTGAACAATTCCGGGATCATGCCCATCGCGCCCATGGCGGCGCTCAAGGTCGAAGAATGGGATCGAATGATCGATGTGAACATCAAGGGCCTCCTCTATGGGGTGGCCGCAGTGCTTCCGATCATGCAAAAGCAAATGCTGGGCCACATCATCAACATCTCTTCTGTTGCGGGCTTCAAAGTCTTCGCGCCGGGCGGCACCGTCTACAGCGCGACGAAGTTCGCCGTGCGGGCGCTGACTGAGGGTTTGCGCATGGAGCTCAAGGCCAACAACATTCGTTGCACCATAATCTCTCCTGGCGCGGTTGCCACCGAGCTGCCTGAAAGCAGCTCGGAGGAAGCCACCAGAAAGAATCTGCGCGAGTTCTACAAAATGGCTATTCCGGCCGACTCGATTGCTCGCGCGATCGCTTACGCCATCGAGCAACCAGCAGACGTGGAAATCGGCGAGGTCGTAATCCGGCCCAGTGCGCAGGACTTCTAACGCGGAGGCAAACTATGTACCCTTTCTGCGCGTCACGTTGGCCCCAATTCTTGGAGATTTCGAGCCTGATTTGGGCAGGAGATATGCAATGAAAGTCCTGCTCCTATCCTTTGTAGTTGGTCTGGTTGTCGGGATTTTGTATGGTCTGATTCGAGTGAAGAGTCCGGCGCCGCCCATCGTGGCTTTGCTCGGCCTGTTGGGAATGGTGATAGGCGAACAGTTTGGGATTTGGGTCCAGTCGAAAAAGCTGGACGTTTCGCATGCCGCATCGGTTTGCCTTGTCGGTGAGCGCTACGACCGGCCACATCGGCCGGAAGCGCCTTAACTTCCCAGTCGCGGGAATTTGCTAATTCGGGAGAGAAGAATGGATCTGAAAAAGATACTCGCTAGAACTTCGGTTGCAATCTGCTTGACGATTGCGTTCACGAGCGAATCGCAGCACTTCAGCACGTTCGCCCAAACGGCGCGACCAGCCGAAACCAAGGGCATTGCGGTCGCCCCGCAGTACGATACGACGCACGTCTACGTTGCACCTCAGGATTTTGACCGTTTCGTCGCCAGCTTGATCGCCACATTCGGGGGCACAAAGACCAAGCAGGGAGTCTTCACAGTAACTCCGACGCCAAGCAGCACAATGTCGCAATTGGTGCTGACCCCTGTTGGGTCCATATCCGTGTTTGGTTTCAAGACGCCCATCCCCTATCCGTTTGGCCTGGAGCGCACGGGCTACCTGGTTACGGACATGGATGAGGCTGTTCGTGCGGCTCGCGCGACCGGTGCGGACGTCCTCGTCGCTCCTTTTAACGACCCGATTGGACGAGACGCCGTCATCCAGTGGCCGGGCGGAGTCAATACGCAACTCTATTGGCATACCACCGCGCCATCTTACGCGTCGCTCCAGTCTGTTCCTGAAAATCGCGTCTATGTATCCGCTGATAAAGCCGACGAGTTCGTTCGCAGCTTTCTTGCGTTCTCACGCGGCAGAGTAGCAGCCGACGAAGCGCATGCTCCCGGCGTAGAAATCGGGCGATCGGGAGAAACGTATCGCCGGGTAAGGGTTGAATCGCAATTTGGGAAGCTCACCGTGTTCGTCACAGATGGGCACCTTCCGTATCCCTATGGCCGAGAAATGACCGGATATGAAGTTGCGAATCTGGCGGACACCCTTACCAAGGCTGAGGCGGCAGGGGTAGAGGTCATCGTACCTCCGTATAAGACTGAGGAACGCGACGCGGTTGTGGTGCAGTTTCCGGGAGGATATATCGCCGAGATTCATTCCGTCGCAAAGAAATAGAACGGCAAGCCATGTTCGGACGATACTGGCCGAAGAAATCGCCTCATGCAGGGTGGAACAAAGAGATAGATGCGAACCTTCGCGATCTTGATGGTCATGTTTTTTGCGAGCCCTTTGTTCCTGCAGGGCCAATCGATTCCGCCTGCGGAATCTCCGCCCCCCGCACGGATTTATCACCTGCTTCGGGAGGACGACGATTGGAGCTTTCTTGCCGATCCGGCCCAGCGACAGGAGTTTTGGGACCCCATCAAATACATTCGTCTACGGCCAGGACGAAATGACTGGTTCCTATCCATAGGCGGCGAAGCTCGCGAGGTTTGGGAACAGATCGGAAACGATAACTGGGGCCAACAGCCATTTATGAATGGCTATTTCAATGAACGGTACATGCTCCATTTTGATGTGCACTACGGAGAACATGTGCGGACGTTCGTGGAATTGAAGAGCGGCATCAATTCTTACCGGATCGGCGGCCCACGGCCGATCGACGAAAAGAAGCTCGACTTTCAAGCAGGTTTTCTGGAGCTCGGCACTTCGTCAGGGTCAAATTCGATCCGTCTGCGCGCCGGCCGGCAGGAGTTGGAGTACGGTTCGGGGCGATTGATCGACGTACGTGAAGGCCCAAACGTTCGGCTCAGCTTCGACGGATTTGTGGTCAAAAGCAGGCTCGACGCGTGGCAAGTGGACGGATTTGCGGTGCGTCCGGACCTCGACAACCCAGGCTTTTTTGACAACGCGCCGAATCACGCTGTTGGTTTTTGGGGCGTGTACGCTTCGCGCCCGCTGCCCCACAAGAATTCTCTAGAGGTCTACTACCTGGGCTTGGATCGCAAGGAAGCACGTTTTCAGCGTGGCACGGCGCAAGAAGTGCGCCACACCTTGGGAGCGAGGTTTTCCCGCCCGATTGCCACTGAAAAGGCCGGCTGGGATTTCGACTATGAAGGGCTTTGGCAGCTCGGGACGTTCGGCGCGGCGGACATTGAGGCCTGGACCGTCGCCTCGGAAACGGGCTATCGCATCCCAACCATTCCTCTGAAACCCCGGTTCAGCGCAAAAGCGGATATCTCGAGCGGCGACAACCCAAATTCCAGGACTTTGGGAACGTTCAATCCCTTGTTTCCAAAAGGCAATTACTTTGGCGTTCTGGCCACCACGGGTCCGGGTCCAATTAACTTCATAGACGTTCACCCGCGCGTGGAAACGGCGCTTCCCCACGGCGTGAGCGTGTCGTTCGATTGGATCGTCCAGTGGCGGGAAAACGTCAACGATGGTGTCTACGCCGTACCCGGCTTCCTTATCCGCGCGGCCGATGGCAGCCGTGCGCGATTCGTTGGACACAGGCCCGGCGGAGAAATTCGATGGCAGGCGAATCGCCATCTGTGGTTCCAAGCGGATTATGGAATTTTCTACGCCGGCCGCTTTCTGAAGGAGACGCAACCCGGCCGCAACTTGAACTATTGGGCCCTTTGGGCAGGCTACAAATTTTAGGAGGAGTCTGATGAGCGCAGTGGACGTCTTTGGAACTCCAAGTATGCAGGTTGTTGTTCGTTGATTTCCAAGCTGGGCGCGGATTCGGCTTGGGCCCTGCGCATGCGCGAGATGATTCATCCAGGGTGATAGTTTCAAAAGATTAACCGGAGCGGAACGATCTTGCCAGTCAGCGTAACAATTGCGAATGCTCCCACTTCCATTCCGGAAGAAAAAAAAGAGCAATTTCGCGCTGCGTTTTTCCATGTCGCTCCCTCAATGTTTTTGGGAGCGCTAGATCAAACCATCATCGCTACCGCTCTGCCCGCGATTGCGGGTTCACTTGGGGGACTTTCCTACCTCGCCTGGGTAGTTACCTCGTATCTCCTCGCCGCGACGGTGGCTGCCCCGCTATACGGCCGCATGGGAGACGCCTTCGGTCGCAAACGCATGCTGCTTTGGGCGCTGGGGCTATTTGTTGCAGGCTCCGCTGCGTGTGCGATTGCCCCAAACCTTGTCGTGCTGATCGGCGCTCGCGCGTTGCAGGGGTTTGGCGGTGGCGGCCTCATGACCTTGGCGCAAGCGCTCATCGGAGAAGTCGTTTCTCCAAAAGAGAGAGGGAGGTTTCAAGGATGGTTCGGAGCCAATTTTGCTCTTGCCAGCACCCTCGGTCCGGTAGTTGGCGGCGCTCTCTCGCAACATCTCGGCTGGCGCAGCATTTTCTGGGTCAATATCCCCCTGGGACTTGGCGCCGCAGCCGCCGCCTTGCGCGTTAAAACGTCCGCCGGGACGGGCATATGCCGCTTGGACTATGCCGGAACAACTGTCTTCTTCTCATCGACCGCAGCGCTTCTACTCGCTCTGAGTATCGGCGGGCATGAGGTTTCGTGGGCGTCCCCGGTTCTGCTCGCGCTCGCGGGCCTGGGAGCAGCCGGTTTTGTGCTTCTTCGAAACGTCGAGCAGAAAAGCCCTGATCCGCTCATCTCTCCGGAATTGGTTGGAGACTCGGTTATCTGGCGTGCTTCACTGACGGTTCTTCTTTTCGCGGCGGTTCTCTTCGGTTTGATCGTTCAACTGCCCGTTTTTTTTCAAATGGCGCTCCGAACAAGCGCGACGATCTCCGGGCTACTGCTTATCCCGCTCACCCTGGCGCAAGTGGCTGTTTCCACCGCAACGGGTCTGCGAATCTCATCGACCGGACATCCTCGCACCTCGATGGCCGCGGGTCTGTCCATCGTTGCCGTCGCTTTTTTGGTCCTCGCGGCTGGAATCAAGCTTGGGCCGCTGTTCATCGCGCTGCTGACTTTTCTGATCGGCGCCGGCCTTGGATCAACAATGCCGGCCGCACAGACGATGATCCAATGGGCCGCAGGCGATAAGCGCCTTGGTGTGGGCACGGCGCTGGTGTCGTTCAGCCGGTCAATCGGAGGCGTTATGGGTGCAGCTCTTGCTTCCGCAGTTTTGCTGGGAGCGCTGCAGGTCCTCGATCCGAATGCCCGGAACATCCTTAGCCGGGAACTTGCTTCGATTGGTTTGAGCCACGAAGCTTCTCAGATATCGCCGGCGTTGATCGCGGCATACCGTTGGGTCTTCCTTGCACTGGGAGGCCTGTCTGCGTGCGCTGCAGGAGTCGCCTGGTCGATACCGGACCTGGACTTGGGGGCCAGTCCGGCCAAGGAGTTGGTAACCCACTTGTGAATTCGGTTTGCGAGTACACCTCGCGAGATGAGAAAAGGAGAATGCAATGCCACTTCAAAATAACTACCTATCGGATTATCACAACCTGAAACTGACACGCGATGACAAAGGTGTTCTGATTGCTGAATTCCACACCAACGGCGGCCCGTTCCTCATGACCGCGGCATCTCACACGGAGTTTGTCGATGCCTTCTATCGGATTGCGCAGGATCGAGCGAACAAGATCGTAATTCTGACGGGCGCAGGCGGGGAGTTCATTACGGATGTTGATTGGTCCTCGTTTGGCGACGTCACCGACCCCGGCGTCTGGAGCCAGGTTCACGACGAAGGTGTTCAGGTTTTGGAAAACATAGCCAACATACGCGTACCGGTGATCGCGGCTATCGAAGGGCGAGCCCATGTGCACTCAGACTACGCGCTACTTGCCAGCGTAATTGTGGCGGCGGAAGGCGCAACCTTTCAGGATGTGGCCCACTTTTCCGCGGGCGTCGCGCCGGGCGACGGAATCTTTACCACATGGAGCTATCGCGCTGGCGCGGGACGAGCGGAGGCGTTTCTGCTGAACCCACAGCCGCTCCCGGCGCGTACCGCTTACGAATGGGGAGCGGTTGCCGAAGTTGTGCCGAACGGTAAGGCGCTCAGCCGAGCGCGCGAACTCGCCGAGTTGTACCTGAAAGCTCCGGAAGTGACGCGCCGCAACACGCGCATCCACTTTATTCAACCGTTGAAGGAGCGCATTGTGCGGGAAGTCGGCTATGGATTGTCGCTGGAAGGCGCGTCGTCGGCCGATCTCGTGAAGTCGATGAAAGCGAAGAGTGAACCCGGCGCTCGCAAAGGAAAATCCGCCTGAAGAGCACCAAGGACACACAAGACTACTCGTTTCGACCGCGTTCCGTAAGCGTAGCTCTGGCTACGGGAGGGAAATTGTCTGCCTCGCACGCAGGCTCGCTGAAGGGATAAAGACCCGGCGCCTGCCTTAGCCAACTCCCGATTAGCGCTGGTATTGGCTAGATTGGCCACTTCGGGCCGCGCTTCGGAAGATCTGCTGCCGAATTGTGGCTCTATGCCCGACAATGAGGCAACTCACCTAAACGTAACCTATTGATTCCGAAAAACAATGTGTGGAATCGGGAATTTGCAAAACCGTTGTACGAGCGAAGTTCCATCTGGACGGAAAACGTCATTTGTGGAAACAATTGTTCCCCAAACAGTTCCCCATCTATTTCTATATCTACGGCTCTTTCCCTACACCCAACCACTTACTTTTGCAGACAAAAGACTTACTTCTACGAATAGCCGACATTTCATCCAGGTAACGACTACGATAGTTTCCGAGTGGCCCGACAATCCACCAGCTGATTTCCGTCAGACGCGGTAAAACAGCTCAAAGGGCAGTCTGGGTCTGCTGGCCCGAAACGAGTCTTTAGAACAGTGGTTTCGGAACTTGTCAGGGAGTTAACTTCTGCTATAAGCCCGTAAGTCATGGCAACGGCCACAAGCGCCTGGAACTTTTACCCAGTTGGTTCTGCAGGTCACTGTAAAACTGATATGAGTATCGATGAATTAGCCCGTACGTATATCGCAAACGTAGAGCGGCAACAGCGCGAACAATCCACTGGGCGATTTCCGTGGATCCGAGGGACAAGTGCACGTGCACCTCATTTCTCTGCAGTAACACGGTTGCAATCAACTTCAGGAGGGAGAGTTCACTGTGAGGAGTGCGGTCTGCCGATGAGTGGGCAATCCATTTGCTCTGGATGCCACGCTTCTCCCTCGCGGATGTGGCTTCAACTCTTCAGTCTAGGGACGCTAGGGATTTTGACGGCATACAACTACATCTTCGTTCTGAATTTTTTCGCCCCGCTTGCTCCGCGCGGACACCTGGCCAACGTGTGGCTAAATGTCAGCGAATTTACATGGCTCTACGGCTGGATAGTCTTAGGAGTATACCTTCCCGCCTGGGCCTACTACGGACGGAAGAGGCATGGTTACAGCTTAGAAGCTGGGGTGTGGGTCGGAGTGGGATTCGTTGTAATTCTTTTGATCGGGACAGTTGCACGGCCCATGTTTACACGCATGGGATTCACCTGGGCGGAACGCCTTGGAATCTCGTTGGATTCCCACCCCGCACTGGGAATCGTTGTGGGCTGGGCAGTCGTAGCGCTAGCACTGATTTCTATCTGCTGCAATTGTGAGTCAAGGGACCGACTCCTGGGTAGAGGCAAGGGACTGGCTCTTTTAGCTCTAGCGGTTCTTTGTATTATTCTTGCTCTGAGTTTGTTCGCGGCCGGCGGTCGCGTGGTTTAGTCTTTTCACTTTCCAGCTCTCGGAACCGCTACTGATGCGCCTGGTCAAATCGCCGTAGATTCCGCCTCCTCCGGGTCGAGATAATCAAAGAGGCGAGGCGTCTACATTAAGCTGCCTAGCATTGTGACCGGCACCCCATTTGCCATTGTTCCACCTCTTTGCACTGCGCAAGTTGTAGGTAAGGGTTGAGCTGGTCGCGCGAGAGAATGCTGCGGGGCAAAAAATACATTGGCACATTGGCAGTAGTGCCGCTTGTGGCGTGCGCGACGCTAAGCGCAGGCCATCACGCGCTGCGCTCTCGCCCAAGTTGAGACTGTGTCTGCCGGTTTCGTGCCTGAACTCTCCGCCACGTTTCGTGGGCGGCCAAAAGAACGGGTCTGGTACCAGCGCGCCCCGTTCCAATTCCGCTCCTAAGACCAGTATACAGCGTCGTGTAATTCCGCAATCCTTGCGCAATTGTGACGGACATTGCTGGCTCCCAGCTCCATGTAATGCCCCATTGACAGAAGGAGTGAATACGATGGGTTTCCATTCACTTCGCACTGCGGTCCTGTTCGGCTTGGTCGCGCTTGCGCTGACGGCCAACGGGGAAAAGCTCATTTCTGCGGCGCAACAGGCGCCGCCGTCAGCGTCCCCGAGCGTTGCCCTGAGCGCCTCGCCGGCTTCCGCCCAAGCGGGCCAACCGGTCACGCTTACCTGGTCGTCGACAAACGCCACCTCCATCACTTTGCAGCCCTCGGTGGGCCAAATCGCCGCGCAGGGTTCTCTAAACGTGAGGCCTTCTCAATCGACCACGTATACCGTCACCGCCACCGGTCCGGGCGGTTCGGCCCGTGCCAGCGCCCAAGTCACTATCACATCCGCGCCTTCTCCGGCTGCGGTCCGTGAGCCTTCACAGGAACAGATCTCGTCGGACCAACGGGAGATGAGGGGCCTCGACGAACAGATCCAGGAAATCAAATCAGACTCCCTCCGCATGGCCGCAGAGCTGAGCCAGCTGGAAGAAAAACTCCTGTACCCGTCAGGGACGCAGGTTGCGATCTTCGTCGAACTGGCCAAGGGCGACACGATGCGCCTGGACGCTGTGCGGCTCCAGATCGACGGCCAACTCGTTGCGCACTACATCTACAGCGCGAAAGAACTCCTGGCCCTGCGGAAGGGCGGCGTGCAACGAATCTACGTCGGCAACGTGGCGACCGGGGATCACAAGTTGGACGTGCTTGTCGACGGCAAGCTTGAAGGTGGCGCGGACTTCAGCCGCACGGGACAGTTTACTTTCCGCAAGGAAGTGAAGCCAAAGCTGGTCGGACTGACTCTGGCCGGATCGCGCTCAGGCAACACTCCGATCACACTTGGGGATTGGTAATCGATGCGAGCGACTCGCCAACTCGTCGGACTCGCCCTCGCCTTGGGACTTGGCGCGCGGCCAGCCACGTGTGATGACTTGAAGGACCCCTATTTCGGCGAGGCGCTCTATCACGCCTACCAGGGGCAGTATTTCGATGCACTCCAGCGGCTCGACACTGAGCTCGCCCAGTACCACGTTCTGGACGAACCTCAACTCGATACGCTCCACTATCACATAAACGGCGCCGAATTTTCGGTCGGCGACTTCGAGCTGGACTATCGCATGCACCAGCGCGCGGGCCGCGCCATCCAGGCGGTGCTCGAAGGCGCAGTGGATGAAGCGGTCCGAAACGAAGCAGCGTTCAGGCTCGCCCGCATCCACTTCCAGAAAGGTCAGCTCGATGATGCGCTGGAAGCCTTGGCGCGGATCAAAGGTACGGTGCCTAAGGAGATCAAGGGTGACCTTGAGTTCCTGCGGGCGAACGTCTATATGGCGACAGGCCAGCCGGGCCAGGCTGTTAATGTGCTCGCGCAGCTAAAGAGCAACGAGCGTCTGGCAGGGTTTGTTGCTTATAACCTCGGCATCGCGCTGTTGCAGGACGGTAGACCGCAGGAAGCGATCGAGCAACTAGACAAAGCGGGTCAGCTGCCGGCCGGTGATCCCGCGGGTCTCGCGATCCGCGACAAGTCGAACCTGGTGCTGGGCACCTTATTGTTCGAATCTGGCAATTTTGAACGGGCCAGACAGTCACTGGACCGCGTCCATCTCGAGGGACCGTTCTCGAACCAGGCTCTGCTGCGGGCGGGCTGGGCCGGGGCCTCGGCCCAGCTGTACGACCGCGCGCTCGTGCCGTGGAACATCCTGGTGGATCGTGAACCGACGGATGCCGCGGTTCAGGAAGTCAGTCTTGCCTTACCGCATGCGTACGCCAGCTTGAACTTGCACGGTCGCGCCGCGCTTGGCTACGGGCACGCGCTTGAGCTTTTCAGCAACCAGATCGAGAGAGTCGACGCATCGATCCGCAGCATCAGGGAGGGTCAGTTTCTTAATGCGCTGATCCGCGAGGAGAGCCGGGAGGATGAAACCTGGGTCATTCGCCTGCGCAACCTGCCCGATGCGCCTGAAACCTACTACCTGATGGAGTTGATGGCATCTCACGACTTCCAAACCGCATTGCACAACTACCTCGACCTCGAGGATCTGCGGTCGAGGTTCTTTGGCTGGAAGACCAGCCTCGATGCTTTCAACGATATCATCCGGCTGCGCGGACAAAACTATGAGCCACTGCTGCCGGAGGTCGACGCGCAGTTCCGGGAGCTGGATTCGAGGATGCGTCTGCGCGTCGAGCAACGCAAGCACCTCGCTGAACGCCTGCAGGCCATACTGACCGCTCCGCGGCCGGAGTATCTAGCGACTGCGGAAGAGCAGATCGCGAATGAGCGCATCGCACGCATCAAAAAGCAGCTCGGCAACTCTAGCGACCCCGAATCTCTTGCACTTCGTCAGCGCGCAGACCGCCTCCACGGCACGCTCACGTGGCGGCTGGAAACTGAGTACAACGAACGGCTGACCGCGGCGTACGTACACCTAAGCGAACTGAATGCACCTGTTGACACTCTGACTCGGCAGTATGACGCCTTCGTTAGGACGAGGCAGGCGGCGACGCACAGTTACGTCGGGTACGACGTTCAGATTGCACGGCTCCGCGAGCGCGTCGACGAAGCATTGCAACATGTCGACGTCTTGATTGCCCGGCAGGGACACATGATCGAGTCCGTCGCCATCAACCAACTCGAGGCCCGCCGGGAACGCCTGGCCGCCCAGCAGACCGAGGCGCGCTTCGGCGTTGCCGATAGCTACGATCGAGCTGCACGAGCCCAGTCCGACGCGGGGGGACACTGATGCCTCGCTTCGCCATTCCGATAGTGATCGCGCCGGTTTTCATGGTCGGTTGCGCCGCCCGTCCCGTCAAGCCGGTGGGGACGGCGGGAACGCTGGCGGAGCTGCGGAACGTGCGTCCGGACGTGCAAGAGGTGAAGATTGAGCGAGGCCTCGATCAGGCCATGCAGCAATACCGCCGCTTCCTCGAGGAGGCACCGGAGACTGCAATGACTCCGGAAGCCATGCGGCGCCTCGCCGACCTGCAACTCGAGAAGCAGTTCGGGATACGTCCTGGCAACACCAAGCCGCTCGAAATGGCCGCCCCGAAGCCCGCCCAAGTACTCTCGGGCTCGCGGGTAGGCACTCCGAATCCGGGCGCTGCCGGCGCGCCATTGCACGAATCCGATCAGGATTTCGAGCGGCGCACGACGGCAGAGGCCGGAATCCTGGCGGGCAGTAACGCCAGCGCCTCGCCGGCGGATGCGGTACGCGCTGGCGCAGATGCCGAGGGTCCCCTCGAGGCGATCGCTCTCTACAATCGGCTGCTCACCGAGTACCCCAGTTACAAGAACAGCGATCAGGTTCTCTATCAGATGGCGCGGGCGTACGACGAGCTCGGCCGCACCGACGAGGCCATCGATACAATGGAGCGCCTGATCCGCACGAATCCTCATTCCTCGCACCTCGACGAAGTGCAGTTCAGGCGCGGGGAGTATTTCTTCACGCGAAGACGCTACCGCGACGCAGAGAGCGCCTATTCGGGCATCGTCAAACTGCGCCATGCCTCCGAGTTCTACGAACTCGGTCTCTACAAGCTCGGATGGACGTTCTACAAGCAGGAATTCTACGAAGAGGCTCTGCAAAGGTATATTGCCCTGCTCGACTACAAAGTATCGATCGGTTACGACTTCGATCAGAAACATGATGAGGACGACGATCGCCGCGTTGCGGATACGTTCCGGGTGATCAGCCTGAGCTTCAGCAACCTCGGCGGCCCGGAGACCGCGCCGGAGTACTTCTCCAAGTTCGGGAATCGCTCCTATGAGGACCGCATTTACTCCAGTCTTGGCGAGCACTATCTCGGCAAGCTGCGCTATGACGACGCGGCGAAGACATATAAAGCCTTCGTAACGCTTTATCCGCTCCACCGCGCCGCGCCGCGATTCAGCATGCGCGTCGTGGATACTTTCACCCAGGGCGGGTTCCCCAAGCTGGTACTGGAGTCGAAGCGGGAGTTCGCTTCCAAGTACGGCCTGAAGGCCGAATACTGGCGACATTTCAAACCGGAAGAGTCGCCGGAAGTATTGGCCTACTTGAAGACGAACCTGAAAGACCTCGCAACGCATTATCACGCCCAGTATCAGAACACAAACGGCGCAGACGAGAAGCTCACGAACTATCGCGAGGCAAGCCAATGGTACGGCGCATACCTTGAGTCCTTCCCGAAGGAAGCTGATTCGGCGTCCGTCAACTATCAGCTTGCGGACCTGCTTTTGGAGAACGCGGATTTCGGCGAGGCGGCCAAACAGTATGAACGCACGGCGTACGGATATGCGCCGCACCCGCAGTCGGCGGGTGCAGGTTACGCCGCGATCTATGCATACCGCGAGCAGCTGAAGGTTGCCGACAAAAAGCAGCAGGACGCCGTCAAGCGCGATACGGTCGCAAGCTCCCTCAAATTTGCTGACACGTTCCCGCAGGACGAACACGCGGCAGCGATCCTCGGAGCGGCCGCTGATGACATGTACGAGATGAAGGACTATAAGGCCGCCATCGAGGCCGACCAGCGCGTCCTTGATAAATATCCGAGCGCAGCCGCATCGATCCGGCGTTCCGCGTGGATTGTGGTTGCGCATGGCTCGTTCGAGGTCGCCGAGTACCCGAGGGCCGAGCTCGCCTACACTCAGGTGCTGGCAGCCACGGCTGCGAGCGACAAGTCGCGCGCGGCTTTCGTCGACAACCTAGCCGCCTCGATTTACAAACAGGGTGAGCTCGCCAACGAGGCGAAGGATTATCGTGCCGCCGCCGACAACTTCCTCAGGATTCGCACAGCGGCGCCTTCATCAGCTATCCGTGAGACGGCTGAGTACGACGCGGGAGCCGCGCTAATCCGGCTGCAGGACTGGAAGGCGGCGGTGGACGTGCTTGAAGCGTTTCGCACGACCTTCCCGAAGAACAAACTGCAGCTCGAGGCCACCAAGCAGATCGCCTACGCCTACCGGCAGAGCGGCGAGTTGTCGCACGCTGCCGGCGAATATGAGCGCATTGCTTCTCAGTCCGACGATCCGGCGTTACGCAGCGAGGCGCTGCTCGATGCCGGAGACCTCTACACGCAATCCAATTCCCGAGAGCGCGCCTTGGAAGCATACAACCGGTACGTTAAAGAGTTTCCCAAACCGGTAGAGACGGCCATCGAGACGCGGCTCAAGATCGCCGAGATGTACAAGACCGCGCACGACGAGACGC
>DATLVJ010000298.1:0-3156 GCA_035577585.1 Candidatus Limnocylindrales bacterium | reverse complement strand
GGGTAGGGCTGGGGGTGGGGGTGGGGGCGCGCACTGATCCTGGCCGCGAATATAAAAGTTGCTCGCGCTGGGTCCGGGTCCCGTAAATGTGACGTTATTGCCGGCCAGCGTAAGTGCTGCACGGAAATTCTGGTTATTCAGGTCCGGGAAAATCACCAGGGGACGAACGATATACTGCAACATTTTCTGGCCGCCGCTCGGAAGAACCGCAAAAGCGGTGATCTCCAGCACCTGGGAAGCGGTGGCGAGCGGTGCCGGAGTTTCCACCAGACCCGGAGCCATCACGTTGGTCACAGTCCGATTTTCGGGATCGAAGAAGAGCGGTTCGGTCGAGTCCACGTCTCCGTCGTTGTTGACGTCGACTCCGCCGACGCCGTTGCCCATGGATCGCTCCGTAACCGCATTGATACGCACCCACTTGAAAGAGGGGCCGGGAAGCCCCGCGACAGCCGAAACGGAATTGTATTTCGTCACCACTCGCGTAGAGACATCCACGCCAAATTCCTGCCTGTATTGGGTATCCGGGTAAGTCGTGGGGGTTGCGGTGTCCTCGGGCGCCACAACCTCACCCCCGGCGGGATTAATGATGTAGACGACCTGGCTCAGGGGCATTGGAGTGGCGGGCATCGGAATATAGTTCAAATTTGTGGGCAAGAGCCGGCCGCGCGCCTCTTCTACTCCGGCCAGCGCCGCGTAATACGCATTGGCGGATGTGCGGTAGTTTCTGGCCAAAGCCGAATCCGTTCCAGAAGAAACAATCAGGGCGATCCCCACAACGCTGATCAGAAGCAGCGCAAAAATCGCAATCAGCAGAGCGGCGCCGCGTTCACCGCGGAGCCCGTCGAATTGGCGTTTGTGCGTCATCGTTCTCTTTACTTTGTCCGTTTCAGTTGGACGGATTCACGCGATGTCCCCGGCCGTTCAGCTCCACCAGTTTCGGCAGATTCGTCTGCATGTCCGGCTGGCGTGTCATAACTATCAAGTTGACGTCCACATCCCGAATATTGTTCGGTACGCCGTCGCTCCCGGCTGAGGGGCATGGCTGCAGGCCCGTGGAAGTGTCACACGTGTATCTAAAAACAGGCTGCGCGACACTGCCGGGAAACATCCCCGGGTAGCTGGCAACAATCTGGGCCATTTGGGCGGCAGGCGGATTGTTCATGACGTTTGTCAGGAACGGCACCATCACCCCCGCGGCGGATGTAGCACTCACGGGGTCTCCAGCCGTTTTTGGAACAACGGCCCGATAAAGCGTTGTGCCAATCAGTTGGTAACGGATCCAGCTCACACCCGCGCCGTTTCCCAGGTTCGTCTCCACAATCAAATCGAAATCGCCCGGAGTCGCGCAGGTTCCACCGCCCCCGGTCCCGATGAAACACGCCGAAACGGCGTAGTTCGGACTCCACGCCACAGGGCTTACCACATACTGAGAAGGGTCCGCCGGGAGAGCCGAAAACAGGATCCGCGGAGGATAGCCCGATACATTGAAATCGCGCACAATCTGGTCGATCGCCAGCCGCGTTTCCTGAAACGCCCCGGAGAGCTGGGTCTCGCTCGAATACTTCTGCTGCGAAAGTTGCAGCAGAGAGAACATCGCGCCACAGATCACCAGGAAGATGGCGGTGGCGATGAGCAATTCCATCACCGTAAATCCACGCTCTTTCTGCCGGTTCACGGTCTTCATTTGGACACCATCGTATCCAGCGAAACCGGATAGGTCGGCGTTTTCATCCCCCGCCGGAATGCACCGACGATGATTCGCCGGCCGGTGACGGTTCCATTGGTCATCGTGACCACCGCCCAGCGCACATCATTCACCGCGCCCGTCGGATCGTTTGGATCGGTGTACGAATTGTTGTAACCGTCCACCGGAGCCTGTGAGTAGTCGATCACAGGAAAATTATTGAATAATGCGATTGGACAGCCAACCACGCCCGCCTGGCTCGGATCCCCGATGTAGCACGTCGATGCTGGCGGACAGAGCGTGCCCGACGGGTCAGTAAACGAAGTGGTGTTTAAAGGGATAGCCCGCAAAGCTTCCATCTGCCTTTGGGCGACTACCAGGGCGGTTCCGTCGCTGCGATTATTGGCGTTCATCATCATCGAGGTCGGCACAAGCTGCGCCACAGCGACCAATCCAATCACCACAATCACTGTGGCGATTAGCATCTCCACCAGCGTGAATCCGCCTTCGCTGCCCGGCCGCGCGGCCGTGGCGCATATTCGCAATGGATGCAATCGACCGTTCATCGCACTTGCTGCCAGTTCCCGGTGGAATCTCCGGTCCAGATCTGGATCGATCCCGCGGGCATTAAAAGTACGGCCCGGTATCCGCTCTCCGGCGAGCCGGGAGCGTTCAGATAAACCACGGTCACATTTCCGGAAGTCACAGCCCCGCGAGCGTCAAACTGAACCGTGCCCCCAGTTGGTGGAACCGCTGTCGGGGTAGTTGCGCCAAGCGCCGCGGCGGCTGGCAAAGAGCTGGCGCCGGGAACCGATCCGGCATTTACCAGATTTCCGCCGGAACCGAGCAGGACCGCCCGCGAACCTAGTCCTGTCAGCGCGTTGCCGGTTGCGTCGGTCATGGAGGCGTTGGTCATCGTTGGATCACCGGCATCGGGCCGAATGACGCAATTCGCGATTTTGTTAAGTCGGATGGCTTCATAACGTGTCAAGCGCAGGATATCGGCCATCTGCGTGGCTGCATTGCTGAGCTGGTAAGACCGGTAGGCGCGCAGGAAATACGGCAAACCGACAGCCATGAGGATCATGGCCATCGCCATCGCTACGACAAGCTCCGCCAGGCTGAATCCGGAAAGCCGTCGAGCTTTCATTTTCGTCCGATCCTGTGCCCTATCATGACAACCGTCCGTAGCGCCGTCTGCGGCACGGTCGCGTTCTCATCGATTGGCTGGGACCTAATAACTTAACAGGCTTCCAGCCCGCCAGATAGAGGCTACTTTTCTGGCTAATACATAGTCACTAAGCAAGCCAGTGACCTTGGGCCTGAGCCGTTTGAACGGATGATAATCCCTGCACGTGGCGTACGGGGACTTTTTTAACGGAAATTACAGATTGAGTTACTTCGGCTTTTTGCCGCCGGTTTCCTTGAAGCGTTGGACCAGCGCTTCTCGAGTGAAGTAATCCGCAGGAATG
>DATLVJ010000297.1:0-2763 GCA_035577585.1 Candidatus Limnocylindrales bacterium | reverse complement strand
ATTCGGCGGCGTCCATCCCGGCCGCGGCACACAGAATGCACTGCTCTCCCTCGGTGAACGCCGCTATCTGGAAATCATTGCACCGGACCCGGCGCAGCCCGGCGTGAAAAATCCCATTGCTTCAAACTTGCACTCCCTTACGGAACCCCGCCTTATTGGCTGGGCCGCCCATCCCGGCAGTCTCTCCGCCTTTGCCGATAAGCTTCGTGCCGCGGGAATCAAGTTCGAAGGCCCCACGCCCGGATCGCGCAAACGTCCCGATGGCCGCCTCCTCCAATGGCAGACCCTGAACTTGGCGGATACCGCATCCGGCCTGTTGCCCTTCTTCATCGAGTGGAGCCAGGATTCCGTCCACCCCTCAGTCGACGCCCCAAAGGGCTGCGCGCTTCTCAACTTTGCCGCGGAATCCCCCGAGCCCGAAAAACTTTCCGCCACTCTGAAGACATTAGCCCTTGATCTCCCCGTCAAAAACGGCGAAAAAGCGCGGCTCCACGCCGTAATTTCCTGGCCAAAAGGCGATCTCGACGTCTACTCCTGATTCGCCTCGTCTCAACATCCCGGCCCCGTTAGGCACCACCACCACCCCTTGCTCCATCTTCTTAGCGTGCTATAATTTGAAGTCCGTCCCTCCTTGCTGTGGGCCTGTAGGGACCTGCTTTCAATTCGAGGTGAGATCCCGCGCTGCGGGGTGCCTTTTTTTTCCTAGGGGGTTTTATCGCTGAGAGGAATTTCCGGCAAGCGGACCGTATCCGCATCAATGAACGGATTCGAGCTCGCGAAGTCCGGGTGATTGACGAAGAAGGTGGGCAGTTGGGCGTCATGCAGCCATTCGAAGCAATGCGTCTGGCGCGTGAAAAAGGTTTGGATTTGGTGGAGATTTCGCCGACCGCGGATCCTCCCGTTTGCAAAATTACCGATTACGGCAAATTCCAATACCAGCAGAACAAGAAAGCCCACGAGCAGCGCAAGAGCAGCCGTGGCTCGCAGCTTAAGGAAGTGAAGTTTCGGCCCGCCACCGCGGAGCATGATTTTCAGGTTCGCAAAAACCAGATCATCCGCTTCCTCGGCGAAGGACACAAGGTTCGCGCCATGATTTTTCATCGCGGCCGCGAAATGGCGCACCAGGAAGTGGGCCGCGCCAAGATGACCCGCCTGCTGGGCGAAATCGGCGAGCACTGCCAGATCGAGACGATGCCGCGCATGGAAGGAAACGTTCTCGTAGCGCTGTTGGCCCCGAAAAAAGGCGCCGGTGTCGCTCCGCGCAGCAGCGCCCAGGCGCAAACGAACGCTTAACTGAAATCCAGACCTGGTTTCACACCGGCAGTTCACCGCCGAGAATTTTTGAGAGTGGCTGAACTAATTCAGCCCGCCACAACGCACGGAGAGGATTCAAAGCAATGCCACGCAATTCCACGAAGCCCAAGTTGAAGCTCAAAACGCACCGCGGCGCGAAGAAGCGGTTCAAGATTACGGGGACCGGCAAGATCCTGCGCATGCATTCCGGCAAGCGCCACCTGCTCGGCACCAAAGCGCCCAAGCGTATGCGCAAGCTCAAGAAGCTCACGCTGGTCAACAAAGCCGACCTGGCCAAGACCAGGCAGATGCTTCCGTACGGCATCTAATTTTTTGATTTTGTAGGGGCGGGTTTATGCCGCCCGTGCAAGAACCGCGAAACTCAGGTTTCGCAATAACGTGCCAGGCAGTGCTACACGGGTGCCTGCCGGCCGTTCCGCTCTCTTCGGAGAGCGCGTAGTGCTGGGCGTAAGCCCGGCCATGTAGCGGCCACTTTCAAGTGGCCAAGCCGCGAGGCAACTACAAACACCTCGGAAACAAACCCGTTGCGAGCGATGCATTTCCGCGTCTCTCCGCAACCCGTTTCGTTTCCCTGAAAACTAAAGGAGCAAACCCATGCCACGCGTAAAACGCGGCACTAAACGCCGGGCCCGGCGGAAGAAGTATCTCAAGCGGACCAAGGGCTTTTTCCTCACCAAGAGCAAGCTTTACCAATCAGCGCAGGAAGCAGCCAATCGCGCGGATCGCTACGCAAAGCGCGATCGCCGCGTGAAAAAGCGCCAGTACCGCCGGTTGTGGATTCAGCGCGTCGGCGCCGCCGCTCGCCAGAACGGCATCACCTACGGCCAACTTATCCATGGCTTGAAGGCCGCGGGCATTGCCCTCGACCGCAAAGTCCTGGCCGACATCGCCGTCAAGGACGCCGCCGGCTTCACGCAACTCGCCGAAAAGGCCAAAGCCTTCGCGCCCAAGCGAACCCCCAAGCCCGCAGCCAAGAAGACCTAACTCGGTCACGATTGCAGGGCGTTATGCTTGCACTTGTAGCGGCCGCCTTCCGAGGCGGGCGCAGTTTCTTCCTTAGGGGCACGATATATCGTGCCCTTGCGGTGTACTCTAGCTTCAGATCATGCCAACTTCTGATATCGGTCTCGACAAAACTCTCGCGGCGCTCGGGGTAACGCGTCCTGAACAGGTCAGCGAGCGTTTCACCACGATTCGGGCCCACTTTGATGGGCAGTTTCAGACTGTGCAAAGCGAATCCGAGTGGAAACTCTTTCGCGATGCATGGCTCGCGCGCAAGTCCGGCGTCATTACGCAAATCACTGACAATTGGTTGAAGCCTGCAACACCCGAGCTCAAGCGTGCGGTCGGCGCCTCACTCAACGATCTTCGTGCTTATGTCGACACACAAATCGAAACTCGCCACGCCGCCATCGAGAGAGTCGCCGATTCCGCTGCCTCTGCCAAAGA
>DATLVJ010000296.1:0-4119 GCA_035577585.1 Candidatus Limnocylindrales bacterium | reverse complement strand
ACAAAGAATCTTCTTCAATAACTTCTTTCAGCCCAACCCGCCAACGGGCCTTTTTCATTTCACGCAAGCCGAAACCGAACAGAAGATTGGCAACCTCGATCCCATTCAGGGAAATTCCTTTGCAAGCCTCCTTCTCGGTTATGGAGATCCCGGTAGTAGCAGTCTCTCCGTTTTCAAATCCGTCGCCAACAAATCCAAGGAAACCGCCTTCTACGTTCAGGACGACTGGAAAGTCACTCCTAAGCTGACCGTCAATCTTGGCGTCCGCTATGAATGGAGCACGCCTTATACCGAGCGCTACAATCAGCTCCAGTTCAGCAATTTTACCGGCGCAAGCGATGTCTCTGTCCCCATCGACGTTCCCGGATTCGTCAACCGAAGCGGCAACCTCACCGGCATCACCAATTTCCCCACCTCCGGCAATCGCAACAGCCCGGTGGACCGCAACAATGTCGCCCCTCGTTTGGGATTCGCTTACACCCTCGATCGCAATACCGTCGTCCGTGGTGGCGCGGGAATCTACTACGGCCTGAACGTCGCCACCAACTTTCAATTTACGGGAACCGCCTTTGGCAACTCCCATCCCATCCTTTTCACCAAAGATAATTTCCAGACGCAGTTCGCCACACTCGAAAACCCTTTTCCCAATGGTTACGCCCCGCCGCAGGGCAACAAGTATGGGGACCTGGCCCTGTGGGGCTTCCCGAACAACAACAGCCTGGACACTGGCACAGCCCGCAACGCGGAAATCTATCAGTGGAATCTCGGCGTCCAGCACTTGTTTCCCGCTGGCATTACCATCGGCGTGGACTACTCGGCCAGCCGCAGCACCCATCTCCCCTACAGCTCCTTTTCCGGCACCGCCAACCGCAATTTTCTTCCTTCCTCCGTCCGCGACCAGATCGTCGCGCAATTCAATGCTTGTCTCGCAGGGCCAACGCCAGACCAGTGCACTTCCCCGACCAACACCCTGGCTACCCTCACCGCCAATCCATTCCAGCCGCTCTTCGATATAAACAATCCTAACCACATTTTCAACGAACCCGAGTCCATCTATAACGATCAGAACATTCCCCTCATCAACCTCTTGCGCCCCTTTCCGCAATTTGACGGCGCGTTCAGCGGCCTCACCCGCCTCGGCGCCAGCGCTTGGTACAACTCTCTCCAGATCCGCTTCCAGAAGCGCGCGGCCCACTACTTCAGCTTTGAAGGCAACTACACCTTCTCGAAAGCCACCGACAACTCTTCTGCCGGCGCCAACTCCTTCATCACCAACAGCCTCAGCTCCGGCATTCCCCAGGTCTACGACAATCTGAAAGCCGAAAATTCCATCAGCGCCAATGACGCCACCCATCGCTTCGTCATCGCCACCATCTTCGATGTTCCCGTCGGCAGAACCCGCTGGATTGGCCGCGACATGAACCGCGTCCTCGATGGCGTGGTCGGCGGCTGGTCCATCTCCGCCTTCGTCACTTTCCAGACCGGCACTCCGATCAGCATCGTCATGGCCAGCCCTCAGCTCGCGGACGGCAATCAGCGCCCCAATGTGCTGTGCAGCGCGGTCAGCTCCGGCTTCAGTTATCATCAGGCAGCCGCGAATGGCCAGGACATCGCCAGTGGGGCAAACTTGGATCCCAGTACCGCCTCGGTCTTTAACGCGAACTGCTTCGGCGATCCGGGGGATCAGGTTCCTGGAACTGCGCCGCGTTATTTTTCCAGTTTGCGCGGAGACGGCATTCACAACGCCGATCTTTCCATCAGCAAGGAGTTTGTTATCCGGGAAGGAATGAAACTTCAGGTCCGCGGAGAGTTCTTCAACTTCACCAACACCCCGCGCTTCAATTTCCCGAATACTTCCTTTGGCGATTCCGCCTTCGGTCAGGTGACCAGCACGCTGAATACGCCCCGGCATACGCAGATCGGTCTTCGGTTCGAGTTCTAGGAGCAGATAAATGTCCGCGCGCCTTTGTCTTGTCCTGTCTCTCGGCTTCCTCGTCTCTACGCCGGTCACCTCGGGCCAGGAACAGAATTGGTCCCACTACGTGCGGATCGGCGCCTACGGTCTGCGGGCCGACAATGCGGAAGCGATTGTTCGCGATGCCACCAGCAGCCACGTCTTTGGCATCGAAGTGGACAACGACATTCCCGGCAGGTACGAGAGCTACCTGAATCCTGCTGAAAAGCTTCAGGCCATCCATGCCGTAGCGGAAGCCGCGCACAAAGCGAAAAACTATGCTTTCGTCTACATCGCGGGCACCGAATGCATCACCGCCAACGCCGAGAAGTCGCCGCATTCCGTAATGAAAGACCACCCAGACTGGTTGCAACGCAAAATCACCGGCGAACCCGCCGTCTTCACTTCGGGAGCGGCGTTTTGGATCAGTCCCGGCGACGAGGACGTCTGGATCAGCCCCTTTGCCAAAGAATGGCGCAAAACCTATATGGAGCGTGTTCGCCAAATCGCCGCCACGGGGATCGACGGTATTTACGTAGACATTCCCTACTGGATGACCCACTTTGACGGCTGGGAAAACTCCTGGGCGAGTTTCGATGACGCCACCGTTGCGGCGTTCCGCGAAAAGACCGGCCTGGACGCGAAAAAAGACCTCAAGTTGGGTGACTTCCAGGACTCCAATTTCCGCAAGTGGATCGATTTTCGCATCGACACCATGACGGATTTCGTGAAAGAGATTCGCGACAACGCGCGAACCGTCAACCCGCGGATTTTTGTGATCCCGGAAATCTATCCTGGCATCGAGCAGGAAGCCACTCGCGTCGGCGCCGACGTCTACCAGATGTATGGCGTCATGGATGCCATCGCCCACGAGTACGAGTTCGGCGAGGGCGAGCACATGGCCTCCTCGCGTTCGCAGCTCGACTGGTTCCTGTACCAGGCGGGCATGCTGACGTTTCGCGCTTTCGCGGCTGGAAAAGCCACCTGGATTTTGAACTACTCGTGGGACGGCGACAAAAATGTCGCTCCACGGGAAGCCATGAAGAATCTCGCGATGTCCCAGGCCATGGACGGCGCAAACTTCTGGGACGCTCCCGGCCACTCCATGGCCGGCTCCAACGACAAAGCCACCCGCGCGGAAATTTTTCAATGGATCGAAAAGAACGAGAAAATCCTCTACTCCCCGCGCCTCCCCATGCATCCTGTCGGCGTCTACTTCTCGCCCAAGAGCCGGGACTATGATCCACGCGGGTTTCTCCCATCCTATCGCGGCTCGTTGGTGATGCTCCTCCAGTCGCACCTTGAATTCCAGGTCATCACGCCCAAAACGCTCGCCGAGTTTCATGATCAGGTCTTGGTCCTTCCAAACGTTTCCGTCCTGACCGACGCCGAAAAGCACTCCCTCAAAACATTCACGGATAATGGCGGCCGTCTCCTGATTACGGGTCACAATGTCACCGGCCTTCCCGCTTCCGGCAAAATCCTCTCCTTTGAAAATTGCCCTGCGAGCCTCTATTTAGGCAAACTGGAAAAGAACTTTCTGGCCGGTTCTCAGGAGATTCCGAGTGAATTTCTAAAGCTAATGAAAGTGAAAAGTGATGTCGAGATCGAAGCGCCGCCAACGGTTGCCGTGAACTTCGGGCAAGTCAACGGCGTGCCGCACCTGTTTCTTGCGAATTTCACCGGACTGGTGCCTGGGAGGATCGCGATTCCAGCTCCGGTCTCGGGGAGCAAAGTCACTATTCCCGCCGGCGTGGGAAATTCTCTCGCCTATCTTCCTTTCCTGGGTCAGACTCAGATTCTTCATGGCACACTCCACGGAGACACGATGCAATTTGAACTGCCCCCCATCGAACGGGGCGCAGTCGCCTGGGTCGTTGGTAAGTGATCGATGAACCGGATGCCATCTCCACTTAGCGCTGGAAAGCGGAAGGGCCTGGAGTCGGTCGCTGATTCGCGCGGAATCATCGCTGCCCTGGCGATCGACCAGCGCAGCGCACTCCGCAGTTTGTTTTCAAAGGCCATGGCCGTCGAACCATCCGCCGTTTCTCCGGGCCATCTTTCCCAATTTAAAGAGGCGGTGAGTTCGGCCCTTACGCCGCACGCGAGTGCGATTCTTCTGGACCCGGAATTTGGCTTGCCCGCGGCCGCCAAACGCGCTGCCA
>DATLVJ010000295.1:0-2084 GCA_035577585.1 Candidatus Limnocylindrales bacterium | reverse complement strand
GGCGAATTTCGTCGTCGCTGATGCCGCTCTGTTTCTGGCGGGCCTGAAATTCCTCGGACGAGGAAAAGGAACGCTTCAAGCGTTCGATGCTGCGGCTCACGTCGTCGTCGGAAGGCTGCGAAAATCGGGCCACACCGGCTTCGCTGCGGACGATCCACTGGTCGATCAAGCGGTTGAGGATTTCCGCGTCGCTCTGCGGCTTGCCGTCCAGAAAGGCCTGATAGCGGCTGAGTTGGCGCACATCGCTCTGCAGGATGATGTCGGTTTCGACCCTGGCAACGATCCGGTCCACCACCTCCTGCGCGCAAACACCGCCGGGCGCCGGCAAAAAGCCGAGCAAGAATACCGCGAGTTTGAGCCGTCTGCGCATCAGAAGCTCGAGCCCAGGTTGAAGAATATCTGAAACTTCTGCAGGTGCGTGCCTTCCTGGCAGAAGGCACGGCTGTTCTGGCAAGGGATCACGAATTCCGCCGGATTCAGTTGATAGCCCAGGTCGATGCGGATCGGTCCGATGGGTGTGGCGTAACGCAAGCCGAAGCCAACGGTGTGCGAGAAATAGTTCAGTTCGTTCGTGCAATTGGCCACGCAGCGCGTTGGGTTGAAGGGCCCGGGCGGCTGGCCGGGAATGGCAGCCACGAAGACGGGCTTGGGCGGCGACCAACGCAGATTGACGCGACTGGCGCGGCTGTAAACATTGCCCGCGTCATAGAAGAGCGCGCCGCCGAGCTTGGTGCCGATGATCGGCAGCTTCAACGGGAAACGGATTTCCTGATTGAGCAGCACGAGCGCCTGTCCGCCAACCGGGAAACCGGTCAACGCATCGCGCGGCCCAGCCTGGTTCAGTGCGAAACCCCGAATGGAAGTGCCGCCTCCGGCGAACAAGCGTTCCGGGAGCGGAATCACTTGCGGCAGCGGAGCAACGGTGGGCGCCGGAAAACTGAGGGAAACCGTCTGTCCAAAAGGCTGCAGAATTCCGATACGCAATGAGCGGGCAAAATTCCAGTTACGCGACAGCGGCGTGTAGGTGGAATTCTGAACGAAATAGCGCAGGAAGCTGGCGCTGGACCCAATGGAAGTGGCCGCGGCGCTGATATCCACGGTACTGAAAGAGCCTTTGGTGGCGTCCGCGGGATTGTCGCGGTAATCGCGGACGTAGGTGGCGCCGAACTCGGAAACCAGCGTCGGCTGATTGAATAGAGGCACTTCCTCCGCGGGAATGTTCAGGTTGCTGACGGTTACTTTGCGGAATACATAGCGGAACAAAAGGGACGAGCGCGGAGTGACTTGATCGGTGAGCTGGATGTTTCCTTCGTAGCGCGTCTGGCCGAAAGTGTTGATGTCCTGTGTTTTTTCAATATAGGTGTTCGCCTGCAAACTCAATTTCGAAATGTTGAAGGTATTTGGCGCATTGTAAGCCAGCAGCGCGCGGCCCTGGATGGTGCTGCCGCGAAGCTTCAGTGCAAGTGTATCGGCACGGCCGGTCACGTTTTGTTTGGAAATTTCGAGAATGCCGCGTGGCGAAGCCTGGATTTCTCCTCCGGTGGGATCAGTAGTGCTGGCCAGACGTTGCACCTCGAAACCCCCGCCATAGGCGATGGTGTAGCGTTTGGCCTCTTCCACCAGAACCACGATGTCTTTTTCGGGGTCGCTGCCGGCGGAGTTTTGCGGCTCGATGGTGACACGGTTGAATACCCCCAGGTTGTACAGTTTCTGCTGGGACTCGACGACCTCTCCTTCGCGCAGTGGCGCTCCAGGCGCCACTTTGACTTCGCGGCGAATCACGCGCTGACGAGTGTGGTTGTATCCCGTGAAAAAAACCCTTTTTACGGAAATTCGCTGGCCTTCGACGATTTTGTAAACCAGCTTCACCGGCTGTGCGCGTGCGATCGCATACTTGCGCGCTTCTCCGGTCAGTTTCTCTTCACCCGCGTTTTCCTTGGCCGTGGCCGCCTGCGCTTCCAGAGAATTGTCGGGCTCCGACGTGTAGGTGAAGGTCGCCTGCGGAAAACCCTGGTTGTAATAAAGGGCCAGGACGTTGTCGCGATCGCTGGAAACGTTGATATCGGAAAAAGGCTGGCCGGGCA
>DATLVJ010000294.1:0-3474 GCA_035577585.1 Candidatus Limnocylindrales bacterium | reverse complement strand
AGACGTCTTGGGGCTTGGCGTTGGCGGGGATTACGGTGATGTTGGCGATGCCGCCTAGATTGAGGGAGATGCGGCCTAATTTTTCGTGGCGGTAGAGGAGGTAGTCGGCGAAGGGGACTAACGGGGCACCTTGGCCGCCGGCGGCCATGTCGGCGGGGCGGAAATCGCCGATGGTGGTAACGCCGGTGCGGGCGGCGATTACGGAGGGCTCGCCGATTTGGAGTGTGGAAGAGGTTTTGGCGCCGAGGTAGGGGACTGGTGGGCCTTGATGGAAGATGGTTTGGCCGTGGGAAGCGATTAGATCTACGGATTTGAGAGGGACGCGGAGTTTCTTGCAAGTGGCTACGGCGGCTTCGGCGAAGAGATTGCCAAGACGGAAATTTAATTGGCTGATTTCGGCGGCGGGGAGGGGTGTGCCTTCGGCGATTTGGAGGATTTTTTGGCTGATGGGTTTGGGGATGGGGAGGGAGGCTTGGCCTTCGAGATTGGATTTTAGTTTCGGTGGGGCGCCGCTGATGCGGACCAGGGCGGCCTCGATGCCGTCGGCGGAGGTGCCGGACATGAGTCCAAGGACGAGGAGAGAATTTTTGGGCATGAGGTGTTTGTAACACAGACGTGGTGGCACAGCCATTCCTGGCTGTGCGGGGTGACACGCAAATTACAAGGGAGATGGGTGGAGCGGAGCGTTCTTTTTGAGGCTTGGGAATTTTTTGGATCGGTGGCCTCAGTAAAAGCGCACAGCCAGGAATGGCTGTGCCACAGGGTGGCCATGGCCGGGTGAGCGCGGGGAGGCAGTTGGCTGGATAAGTTGTACATTAGATAACTACTCGGTATACTTCGCGGCATGACTTATTACGAGAGGAATTTGCCTCATTGGCATCCCGGGGGTGCCACTTTTTTTGTTACTTGGAGATTGTTTGGATCGTTGCCCGTGCAAAAGCGCACAGCCGGGAATGGCTGTGCCACGGGGAATCAGCCGCAGGCAGAGACTCCTGGGAAGCGATTTGTACGACTTGACCGTGCGTTAGACAGGACGGCGATTGGGCCACATTGGTTGAGGATACCGAGCGTTGCGGATCGAGTGACGGAGCTGATTCTTAAAGGCGAGAAGGAACTTGGGTACTTTTCCCTGCACGCCTTCGTGATCATGCCAAATCATGTGCACCTGCTGATGAGACCGAAGATTGAATTGCGGAAAATTATGAATGGGATCAAGGGGTCAACGGCAAATGCCGCAAACGAAATCCTCGGCAGGACGGGCAAGCCGTTCTGGCAGGACGAGTCGTTCGATCATTGGGTCCGAACAGAAAAAGAATTCGGAAATATATTTCGATATATCGAAAGGAACCCCGTTTCTGCGGGCCTGGCACGTCGACCGGAGGATTGGGTGTGGTCGAGCGCACGAGCAGGCACTACTCAATCTGTTTCTTGAGGTCGGAGAGGAGGTTCAGGGCTTCTAGGGGTTTTAGGTTGTCGAGGTCGGCGTTGCGGAGCTTTTCGAGGATAGCGCGATCGAGGGCGGTGAAGAGGACGGCTTGGTTGCCATTGGTGGGGGAATGGCCTTGGGCGCCGGGGGTCAGGGTTTCGCTTAGTTCGTGTTCGCTTTGCTCGTGTTTTTTCAGGACTTCGCGGGCGCGTTCGATTACGGATTTGGGAAGGCCGGCGAGGCGGGCTACTTCGATGCCGTAACTTTTGTCGGCGCTGCCAGGTTCGACGCGGCGGAGGAAGATGATTTCATTGGGAGTTTCTTTGACGCTGACGTGGACGTTTTTTACGGCGGGAAGGAGTTCGGCTAGCTCGGTTAGTTCGTGGTAGTGGGTGGCGAAGAGGGTGCGGGCGCGAGTGTGTTTCTGGAGATGCTCGACGACGGCCCAGGCGATGGAGAGACCGTCGAAGGTGGCGGTGCCGCGGCCGACTTCGTCGAGGAGGACGAGGCTGGAGGGCGTGGCGTGATGGAGGATGGCGGCGACTTCGCTCATTTCGACGAGGAAGGTGGAGCGGCCGCGGGCGAGATTATCGCTGGCGCCGATGCGGGTGAAGATGCGGTCGGTGACGGGAAGTTTAGCGCTGTGGGCGGGAACGAACGAGCCCATCTGGGCCATAAGGATGATGAGGGCGGCCTGGCGAAGATAAGTGGACTTGCCGCCCATGTTGGGGCCGGTGATTAAGAGGAGTTGCTGGCGGCCGGGCTCGAAGCAGAGATCGTTGGGAACGAAGCGCTCGCCTTTCTGGCGGAGAAGTTCTTCGATGACGGGGTGGCGGCCGCCGACGATGAGGAGTTCACCGGCGTTATTGAATTCGGGGCGTATGTAGGTGCGGTCGGCGGCAAGTTTTGCGAACGAGGCCAGGACATCGAGCTTGGCTACGGCGGCGGCGGTGATGCGCAGGCGGCCGGCTTTGGCGGCGATGCCGGAGCGGAGGTCGACGAATAGCTGGCGTTCAATTTCGAGGATGCGCTCGTCGGCGGCGAGGATTTTTCTTTCGTAATCCTTCAATTCAGGAGAAGTGAAACGCTCGGCGTTGACGAGGGTTTGCTTGCGCTCGTAATCGGCAGGGGCGTTGGGAAGATTGGGCTTTGAAATTTCGATGTAGTAGCCGAAGACTTGGTTGAAGCGGATTTTGAGGGAGTTTATGCCGGTGCGCTTGCGTTCGCGCTCTTCCATGGAGGCGATGATCTGCTTGCTGTGCTGGCTGAGGTTGCGGAGTTCGTCTAGTTCGGCGTGGTAGCCGGGGCGGATCATACCGGGCTCGGCGGCGGAGGCGGGTGGCTCGTCAGCGATGGATTTTTCAAGTTTTTCGCGGACGTCGGTTAGCTCGTCGATTTCTTCGTGGAGGTCGCGGAGGAGATCGCTGCCGCCGGATTGCGGGGGAGTGAGGAAATTCTTGAGGACGGGGAGCTGCGCGAGAGATCTGCGCAGGGCGAGGATCTCGCGAGGGGAGGCCAGGCCGAGGGTGATGCGGCTGGTGAGGCGTTCGAGATCCTGGATGCCGCGAAGCTCCTTTCGAATTTCGCCGCGAACGACGTGTTGTTGAAGGAGATGGGCGACGGCACCGAGGCGGGCTTCGATGGCGTCAAGATCGATCAAGGGGCGGAGCATCCATGCGCGAAGCATGCGGGCGCCCATGCCGGTGACAGTGGAATCGAGCGCGGCGATTAAAGTGGTGGGGCCGGTGGATTTGGATTCTTCGGTGAAGATGGGGGAGACGAGCTCGAGATTGCGGACAGAGACAGGATCGAGGATGAGCGCGTCGTGCTGCTCGTAAAAGCGGATGCGATCGAGATGGCGAAGGGCTTCGATACTGGGGGCGTCGTCGCCGCGGGCGGAATTTTCGCGAAGGTAGTGGACAACGGCTCCGGCGGCGGAGAGGGCTTGCGGATGATCGTCCAGGCCGAAGCCGGTGAGTTCGGCGACGCCGAACTGTTCGCGGAGAATGCGTTCGGCGTAGTCGGGGTGGAAGACCCAGTCTTCGACG
>DATLVJ010000293.1:0-7013 GCA_035577585.1 Candidatus Limnocylindrales bacterium | reverse complement strand
CCAGAACAATCGTCACAACCCACGGTATCCACAACTTCCTCAACACTCTTAGTGTGCGCATATCTGTTCTTTTCCTCCCATGAAAGTCGCCGTGGCGAGGTGACTCGTCGATCTACATAACGCATCGCCCGACGCTCCAGCAGTTCGAGCAGAGTTGACACACAGCTCCACAAAATTCCTGCTGAGTGACAACTGAGGAAGCAGGTGGTGTTCCACGTTCACGACGAGTACGTGACACAACAGGCCCAACAGTGCAGAGTTCGAAGACGAGTGACGGACCAACAACCGCTTGGGACGAGCCACAACGACCAAAGTAACTGTTTCTCCAACTTCTCATACGAAAATCCGAGAACACGGAGCAACCCATGGGCAGGCTTTTCGATTGACCTTTGATCTTTAGAATGGTGTAACATACCTAACGATTGGTATGTTACCTGCCCACGAGAAGAAGCGAAGAGCCCGTGATCCCGAGCGCACCCGGGAACGGTTGCTGCAAGCCGCCTTCCGAGAGATCCACAGATCAGGCTTTCAGAGTGCCAGCATCGATGCAATTCTCGCCGCCACCAACGTCACGAGGGGAGCGCTCTATTACCACTTCGAGAGCAAGGAAACCTTAGGCTATGCCGTGGTCGAAGAGAAGGTCGCAAAACTTACGCACGACAGGTGGCTGCGTCCTATGCGGGGCGAGGGGGAAGCCATCGACATTTTGATCGGAGTTGTTCGGCGGATAGCAGATAGTCAGCAAGACGTTCGGGCCGGTTGTCCGCTGCTACTTTTGTCACAGGAGATGTCTCCACTGGACGAGCAATTCCGCAAGCGACTGGAAAGGATATTCCTTGACTGGCAGGAAGGTGTTGCAACGCTTTTGCGGAGGGGGAAGTCCCAAGGAACAGTTCGCAGCGACCTGAATCCAAACGAGGCTGCCAGGTTTCTGATCGCCACGGTCGAGGGCTACGCCACGTTAGCCAAGAATGCTCAGGATGCGAAGGCGTGGAAAGCGGGAATCAGAAGTATCGTCGGATGGCTGAGGTCTCTTCGGCCGGACAACTACAAGCGGGGCTGACCATATCGCGATCGGGCTAAGCGTTCAAAACACGTCATAAAAAGGAGAACGAACAATGACAAGGATCACAATGCCGCGCAGGAATCTGCTCGCAACGGGAGGCTGTGCGCTGATCGGTGCGGCGACCCTACCCGGACTGGCAACGGCCAGTGCATCGGGAGGGCCTGAGTCTACGAACGAGGAGATCATCCGTAAGTGGTACGCGGCGTGGGAGAAGAAAGACTTTGGCACATTTAATGCTCTCCTCGCAGACAACTTCACCTTTAGCAGCGCGGCTGGCGACGACCACATCAGCAAGAGCACTTTCAAGACGCAATGCTGGGACACACAGGTTGATTTCATCAGTCATTTTGATCTGGAACGGATCAACACGGGCGCCGACGATGCTTTTGTGAAATATCTTTGCCACACCAAGAACGGCAAGTCGTTCCGGAACGTGGAGTATCTCCGAATCAAGGGCGGAAAGTTGGAATCCATTGAGTGTTATTTCGGCGCACAATCCAGCTTTCCGTCAGCAGTAAGCACTGGGCAGAAGTAAGCCTATGGGTCGGCTGATCCAAGGCCCTGGTACTTTTCATGAATAAATCGAGGATTGCGATTAGGAGCAGTGCAATCGTCAGTCTCGCTTCGTGAGCAGGCAGCCGAAGCGAGAGAGCAATGCGAGGGTTCCATCATGAGCGCCCGCGAGATTCAGGATCAGAAGGCCATTGCACCTGAGATGGTTCTTCAAGTAAAGCGACAGGCGCCACGAATCGCGTTCAAGGCAAACGGTAGCATCGTATTCTTGGATTTAGCCGAGGTCGTGGCAGTGCAAGCCGAAGGTAATTACGTTTCGCTGCGACACCGACCGAGTCCCTATTTGGTGCGCGAGTCCCTCTCGTCTATGGCGGAGAAGCTCAGGCCCTACGGTTTTATTCGCATCCACCGCTCGGTCCTCGTAAATATTTCGGCAGTGGAAAAAGTCCAACCTTTATCGACGGGAGAGTACAGGCTCCGTGTAACGGGTGGGAAAGAATACTTGGTAACGCGGACATACAAACATAATCTCAGAGATCTGGCTCAACTGTGGGTCGGCTCGGAGCGCCTCCCCGGCTAACAGCCAGGAGCGTCAGAGCGAAGCCTAGATTCAATACCGATTGTCAGAAAAAGGCAGAATTCTCAACCCACAACCCAACCCACAATTCGTGTGGTCTCGCATGACTTGCGCGGCGTTTGGCAGTCTCCGCGTTTTTCTAAGTCGTCCTAAAAGCAATTAATGCCCCCTGTCACGGCAAGTCCCGAGACCACAAATGCCGTGCACGCCTGCCTGCTCTTTCAAATCGTCGATCATCTGAGCAGGGATGCACCAAACAATATCCGATGAACGCGGGATTCTTGGTGCACGAATAGTGCGTTCCGTGTTCGCGGCAAAGGCAAAGACATGGGTGCCACCCTTGAGGCTCTTTGTTATTGCCGCCTTTTGCCGCCTCGCGAAATCGCTAAGTCATTCGGAACACATGAGATGGTTGGTAGGGGCGGTGGGGATCGAACCCACGACCTTCGGCTTAAAAGGCCGCTGCTCTACCACTGAGCTACGCCCCTGCGGACACAAACCTCAATTGTACAGGAAATCTCTTTTTCCCGCTCTGCGCTCACCGGCAGCCAATTGCTCCGGGCCTCATTCCATCGGCCGTTTCCGTTTCCACTCGTGTTCTCGCCGCAGGCGCGACTGGTGCTTCTTCACTTGGGTCTCAATTTCGCTGAAGGCCTTCTTGCATCCGGCCAGCACATTCTTGCCGTTCCCCGTGGCGTGCAAAGTTCCATTCGGCAGCGAAAGCGTCAGCGCGCAAGATTGCTCCTCCGTCCGCTGATTTTTCGAAAACACTCCCTTCAACTGAACCATATCCGGCTGATAACTTTTCAGCAGGCGATTCAGTTTATCCAGTCGCCGCATCACCTCCACGGCCACCGGTTGTTGCGCTTCCACATGCCTGTAGCTGATCGAAACGTTCATGGTTGCACCTGTAGGGTTTGGAAAGGAATCCGGAAGGGTCGCGAAGCAGCCGCATTCTGCACCGCATAACAACGCCAGCATAACAAGCCGCCACCGCCCATGCAACGCCCGAGCATGCCTGCACATTGACAGATCTCGCGCGGCTTTCTAGCCTAACGGTAGCCACCCAATGTCCACGAAAAAAGCCTCTCGTCCCCAACCCGCTTCACAAGGTCGCTTGCGCATCGGCCCCGCCGGCTGGTCCTACCCCGATTGGTCCGGGTTCGTCTACCCCTCCCGCCGCTCAAAGAGCTTTCACGAAGCAACATTCCTCGCCCAATTTTTCGACACCATCGAGATCAACACTTCCTTCTACCACCCAATTCGACCCGACCACGCTGCCGCCTGGATCGAGCGCGTAGCAGCAAACCCCGCGTTCCTCTTCACCGCCAAACTCTGGCAGCGCTTCACCCACGAACCTGCCGCCACCGCCGACGACGAACGCTCCACACGCGCAGGTTTTGATGTCCTCCACGATGCAGGCAAGCTCGGCGCCGTGCTCCTCCAATTCCCTTTCTCCTTTCACAAATCTCCTCAAACCTCCGCCCATCTCTCCGACCTGCTCAAACGATTTGCAGACTATCCCCTCGTCGTCGAACTCCGCCACTCCTCCTGGCAAACGCAAGCTACACTCGATTTCTTGCGCGATCACAACTCCGGCTTCTGCAATATCGATCAGCCCATCATCGGCAATTCCGTCACGCCAACTGCGCAGAGCACCTCGTCCACAGGCTACGTCCGCTTCCACGGCCGCCGCTATGACACCTGGTTCAGCGACGATCCCAAACTCCCCGCCTACGAACGCTACAACTATCTCTATTCTCTCGACGAACTGAATCCCTGGGTCGCGCGCATACAGGAAGTTCAAAAACACACCCGGGACGTTTACGTGGTCACCAACAACCACTACCAGGGCAAAGCCGTCGTCAACGCCCTACAACTCCTCAGCATTTTGAAGGGAACAAAACTGAAAGTGCCCGACGACCTGCGCCAGCACTACGCGCAACTCGAGCAAATCGCCAGCGAGATGCCGGCCGCGCCGACACTTTTTCCGCTCGGTTCACCATCTGGAAAGAAAACGAAAGGCACTACTTCTTGAAGAGGTTTTCAAATGCCTGGCGTGCATCCAGTGGCCGCCCAGACGAAGGCGCTTCCACGGGAACCTGCGCCGGCTGCATGTACGACGTCGGCGCCGTATCTTTCTCCACAGTCATCCGGAACTCGTAAAAAGTGCAATCGTTCTTTGCGTCTTTCGGAGTTACCCGCGCCGTCACCGGCTGCGTACACTCGAATTGAGCCCCGGAATCGAAAAACCGGCACTGTTTGCAGCAATGCAGCTCAAACCCGCACTTCGGGCATTTCCCGTTCGCGTCAAATCCTGAAACCAGCACCGCCCCGCAATTCGAGCAGCGCGCCCGCGTCACCGTTCCAACCATCCGCGGCGTCCGCGGCCCCAGGTGGTCCGTAGCTCCTCGTGGTCCGCCCTGCGGGGGCTTGCGATCTGGTCTTTCTTTTTTCTCGTGTTTTTCCGCGTCGCGATAGCCGCGGTGGCCGTACTTGCGATCCACAAACGCCTCCGTCCGTCAGTCTCAACGGACTGCAACTTCACCGTGTATCTACACAACTACAGAGAGGATCTCTTTGCGTCTTATATCCAATCGGGTTGCTACAATCGCCTGGCAGGCCAGCCTTCCCCAATGAAGTGTTCCTGGATTGCCGGGTAGCGAGAGCAGGAGATGGGACAACTATGTTTGTAGCCCTCTGGGAGTACGAAGTCAAGCCCGGTTGCGAAGAAAGCTTTCAATCCGCCTATGGCCCCCAGGGCGACTGGGTCCGGCTCTTCCAAAGCGACCCGCATTACCGTGACACTCGTCTCCTCGAGGACCTTTCCCGTCCTCGCTTCTACTTCACCCTCGACTACTGGGATTCCCAATCCGCCTTTGATCAGTTCAAATCCGCGAATCACGTAGCCTACGCCGCCATCGATCGCGGCACCGAACCACTGACCCTCTCCGAGCGGCGCCTCTGTACTTTCAATCTCGATAACTTGTGAAAACTTACGAATACTTAAGCGATCTTGTCATCCTGAGGCTATCCGAAAAGGATAGCCGAAGGACCTCAACTTCAACTTCAGCTACGCCTCAAACAATCGAGCCCAAATCCCATGGAACACTAACAGAACCAACCCACAAACCCATCTGCCGGCAGATCCGCCCTCAAAAATTTCCTCGGCGTCCCTGCGTTCCGCAGCACCGCCTCCGCCGCCAGATACCCGCTGCGCACTGCGCCTTCCATCGTCGCGGGCCAACCTGTAGCCGTCCAATCCCCCGCCAGAAACATTCCACGAATTCGAGTCTCTTGTGTGGGACGCCAACGGTCCACTCCGGGTTGCGGCGAAAATGTAGCCGCGGCCTCTTTAATGACCGTAGCCTTCAGCAATTTCGCTTCCCTTGCACTTGGCAACGCTTGATGCACTTCCTTCAAGCACAAATCAATAATTTCCTGCCGCGGCTTCTGCAAAAGATCATACGAAGCGCTGATCACCAACTGCAGGTATTGCCCTTTTTCTCCGCTCGCACCGTTCCCCCCGCCATAAAGCGCCGTCTTGTTGAAAATCCACTGCGTCGTGGTGTCCAGCAGCGTCACGAACGGCTCCTTCATCACTTCTCGGTCAAACCAGAAGTGCACGCCGGTAATCGGCGCCACACCGATTTTATCCAGTTCACCCAACCGCGGCTCCAACCGCTTCATCTCTTCGCTCGCCAATTCCGCCATCGCCGGATGAGGAAGCGCGAACACGTAGGTCTCGGCACTCTCCACCCGCCCGCCATCAAACTCGACTCCCGTCACAGCTCCGTTCGCCAGGCGAATTGCCCGGACCGGCATCCGCAAATTCACTTCCCCGCCGCGTTTCTCAATCTCCGTCTTGCAGCCGTCGTAAAGCTCAGCGAGCGGCACGGACGGCACTCCCATCCGGTATCCCGTGCGATTTGACAAAAACCCTTTCCAGAATACGTCCACTCCAAATTGTGCATCCGTCCGGTCCAGCTCTTCGTCCAGGGCACTCACCAGCACCACGCGCCAGAACCGCTCGATCGCACCGTTTGTCTGTTTCCGCCGCTTCAGCCAATCCAACATCGAAATCCCGCCCGGTTCATCCAGGTCCGCCGTATGCCCCTTGCCGCGCAGAATATCGAGCATCGCCATCGCAATGCTCCGCTTATCCGCCAGTGTCAGCGGCGCAAATCCCGCAAACGAGCCCATCATGTGAAACGGCGCGGGCAACATTCCTGCCTGCATCTCGCCGATCCGCCCCTGCGGATCTTGGAACAACAGCCGGTCGAAGAATTTGATCTTCCCCACCGAACCAACTCGCCGGTAGAAATCTTCCAGGTTCGTGCAGCAGCCCAGCGTTACGTGCTGGCAGTTGTCCACATGCTCACCGTTGGGCAACACGTACGACGTTGCCCGGCCGCCCAAAAACGGTCTCTGTTCAAACAGGCGCACTCGCCAGCCGGCTTCAGCCAGCGCGACGCCCGCCGACAGCCCCGCCAGCCCGCCGCCGATCACGATCACATTTTGCAAGGATGTTCTCTTCCGTAGGGCGCCCGAATCGCGCCTTCGCCATCAACATCATCTTCTCCGGTTTGGAAAGCCGCACGCGCTCCCCAAACACGGCAAAATCCACCGACTCAATCCGCGCCAGCAGCGCGCTGTAGGTATGCACCAGCAGCCACAGCGTCCCTCGGCTCTCCTCTTCAATCAGCCCAAGCAACTGGGCACCCTCTTCATACAACTTCCACGCGCGGTCCGCCTCAAACCGTAGCAACTCCCGCACGCCCAGCGTCGCTTCGCCGCGCCCCAGATCCTCTTTTGCCACACCGTAACGCGTCAAATCCTCTTCCGGCAAATAAGTTC
>DATLVJ010000292.1:0-9213 GCA_035577585.1 Candidatus Limnocylindrales bacterium | reverse complement strand
GTGAAACGCGATTTTCCCGGGCTCTCCGTGGTGGCTACAACGCTGCGCAACGCGAAGACGGCAACACGCAACGATTGGGGAGCTGTCGCGTATTCGGACGGAGGATTTTATCAGGCGGCGAACCGGGAGAATCTGGAGATTTTCGATCGCGTGGGAGGAGGGGATTCCTTCGCTTCCGGACTGATCTACGGGCTGCTGTCGGGGAAGGACATGGGGTGGGCGCTGGAGTGCGGGGCGGCGCATGGCGCGCTGGCGATGACGACGCCTGGGGATGCCTCGATGGCCACCTTGCCGGAGATTTTGCAGGCAATGAAGGGCGGAACGGCGCGGATCTCGCGCTGATGGGTTGAAGGGAAATTTCTCCGCGGAGCAGAAGATGAACGTAGAAGAAATCATCCGGCGAATCGGCGAGATCGGCATTGTGCCGGTGATTCGCGCGGCGAACGCGGCGGAAGCATCGCGGGCGGTGGAAGCGGTGTGCGCGGGGGGAATCTCGGTGGTGGAAATTACGATGACGGTGCCGGATGCGCCGCGAGTGCTGCGCGAGGTGGCGCGCGCGAATAGCGATTTTTTGATCGGGGCGGGGACGGTGTTGAACGCGAAGCAGGCGGAGATTTGCATTGAGATGGGGGCGCGATTCCTGGTCAGCCCCGGGCTGGCACCCGAGGTGATTCGAACGGCTTCGAAGCATGGAGTGCTGGCGATCCCCGGGGCGTTCACTCCAACCGAAGTGATGGCGGCGAAGGAATTGGGCGTGGACGTCATCAAGATTTTTCCGTGCGGAAGCGGCGGGGGCCCGAGCCATATCAAGGCGCTAAAGGCGCCATTTCCCGATTGCCGGTTTATTCCCACAGGCGGCGTGAATTTGAAGAATGCGGAAGAGTATTTCGCAGCCGGAGCCTTTGCGTTGGGAATAGGGGCGGAGTTGGCCGATCTTGGGGCACTGCGGAGGAACGAACCGCACAAGCTGACCGAGGCGGCCAAAATGCTTACGGCGATCGTTCACAAACATAGAGCGCAAATAAAGTTGCAGGCGTAGCCGGCTGGACGGATCGCGGTATGGGAAAAGGGCTGCCGGCGACCGGGTGAAGTGCCAAACCTCCGCGGGGAACGGCGGGGCGAGCGCGGCGGGGCAGCGGAAGGCGAATTTCCTTTTGTTACTTTTTGTTTCTTTTCCTTTCGCATGTACGTACAATCCTTGCTGACTTTGCGGCGCGCCTGCATCGAAAGAGCTGTGCCGCAGGATTCCGGAAGGGGGCTATCCCAACAATGCGAATTTCGGTTGCCAGTTGCAGAAACATTTTTTTCCTAACCACCGCAATGGCGCTGGTTGCCGCGCCGACTTTTTTGCTCGCCCAGGACAATAGCCAGGCGCAGGACGCCAAGTCGAAGCAAGAGATCAAATACAGCCAGGATCCGAATGCGTCCAAGAACATGACCCTGTTGCTGAAGGATTACGATCCGAAGTCGATGATGCACGCCGAGGCGCACGATGTTCCACGCGCAAAGTTCCCGGTGATTGATATGCATAATCATGTGAACGACGCGGGAGGGATTCACGGAGAAGCGATACCACCCGAGGAAGTGGTGCGGCGAATGGACCGCGCGAACGTAGAAAAGATCGTGATACTTACGGGTATGTGGGGCGAAAGGTTGCAGATGGTGCTGGACAAGATGGTGAAGCCTTATCCCGACCGCTTCATCGTCTTTGCGCAATACGACTGGAGCAAGATCGACGACGCGAATTTCAGCGCGGAGATGGTGGGGCAACTGGATGACGCAGTGCGGCGGGGCGCACGCGGGCTGAAGGTGCTGAAGGATCTTGGGCTGGGAGTGAAGGACAAGACGGGGAAACTGATAGCGATCGACGATCCGCGGCTGGATGCGGTTTGGGAAGAGTGCGGTCGACTGGGAATTCCGGTGGCCATCCATTCGACGGACCCGGAAGCGTTTTTTACGCCGCTGGACAATCACAATGAGCGTTACGAAGAGTTGATTACGAATCCTTCATGGAGCTTTTACGGGCCGCAGTTCCCTTCCAAGGAGACGCTGCTGGCGCAACGGAATCACATTATTGAGAAACATCCGCGAACGACGTTTATCGCGCTGCACGTTGCCAATTGGCCTGAGAATCTGAATGCGGTGTCCGCGTGGCTGGACAAATATCCGAACATGTACGTGGAGTTCGGGGCGCGCCAGGCGGAACTGGGAAGGCAGCCGCGGAGGTCGCGTAAATTCTTTGTCGATTACCAGGACCGAATTCTTTTCGGAACGGACAGCGAGCCGGAGGAAGCGATGTACGCGAACTACTTCCGGTGGCTGGAAACCGGGGACGAGTATTTTCCTTACTGGGGATACCCGGGCCAGGGGCGGTGGGAGATTTATGGAATGGAGCTGCCGGATGGAGTGCTGGAAAAGGTCTACCACAAGAATGCGGACAAGATTTTCGCGCAGTTCAAAGGGTGGCACTGACATGAGGAAAGTACTGTGGTTGGGACTGACAGTGGGACTCGTTGCCGCCGGGTGCCAGAAGAAGGAAGAACCGAAGGCAGTGTCTTCTGCCGCCGCAAAGTCCGCAGTGGTGATCAAGGTTTCAGGCGAAAGTATTATCGCGAGCACGCCTTCGGCGGAGTTCCGACTGGGGCCTTCCGGAGCCTTGACCGCCACGCTGGTGGGGGCAAACTGGCGGTCTTCGCTGGAGGACAAAGCTCTCGATGTCTCCCAGATAATTTCGGTATCGAAGAAAGAGCACGCCGGGGCACGATTCGACCTGGCCGGAGCGAAAGTACGCGACACGTCCGGAAAGCTGGGAGCGTTGGGAAAGCACGTGGAGATAACCGTAACGATTCCTGAGACGAACCTGGCAGAAACGCTGGAGATGGAGATTTATGATGACTTTCCAAATCTTGCGCTGGTTTCGCTGAGTATCCGCAACGCGGGCTCGGCGGATGTTGCGCTGGATTGGGTAAAGCTGCAGCGGCATCAGTTCTCCGCGACTTCGGAATCCAAATCGCGCGTGGAACGGCTGTGGACGTTTCAAGGCGCCAGCTTGAAGTGGGGGAAAGACGAAATTTTCGAGATGCCTGCGAAATTCAGCCAGGAAAATCCATTTGGCGCACCAGTGCCAACGAAGGACGACCTCGGGGCAGTCGGAGGAGGGATTCCTGTGGTTGCGTTCTGGAGCCGCGATATAGGCGAGGCCATTGGCCATGTGGAGACGGTTCCGTTTACGCTGTCGATTCCGGTCGAGACAACTGCCGTGGGGAACGTGGAAACCGCGATACGCGTTCCGGCCAACACGATTCTGAAACCGGGAGAGGTTTTTTCCACGCCGCGAACGTTTCTTGCGGTTTACCGGGGCGATTTTTATCCGCCGCTGAGCTTGTGGTCGAGAGTGGTGGCGAAGGAAGGACTGGAAAAGCCGAAGAATAATGAGGAGAACTACGCGGTGAGCTGGTGCGGCTGGGGCTACGAGTTCGGGGTGACGCCGAAGCAGATGCTCGACACGATCCCGAAGTTGAAGGAACTGGGGATCCACTGGGCGACGCTGGATGACGGGTGGTTCAACAATTATGGGGACTGGCAGCCGAATGGAAGCGCGTTTACGGGAGACGCGATTCCCGACATGGTGAAGAAATATCATGACCAGGGAATGAGGATGCAGGTTTGGTGGCTGCCGCTGGGCGTGGAGGACGGACACTTCGGTTACGGCGGACGAAAGTATGTGGTTTCCGAAGTGCTGAAGCAGCATCCCGACTGGCTGATTCTGAACAAGGATGGAAAGCCCGCGCGAATGGCGCGAAATCTGGCAACGCTCTGCCCCGCGGTTCCCGGCGTACAGGAATACTACAAAAGTGTGACGGAGCGATTTATCCGGGACTGGGGATTCGACGGGCACAAACTGGACAATATCTGGTCGACGCCGCTTTGCTACAACCCGAAGCACCACCACAAGTCGCCATACGACTCGGTGTACGCGATGGGCGACGTGTACAAGATTATTTTCGAAACAACGCGGGCGTTGAAACCGGATAGCGTGACGCAAAGCTGCCCGTGCGGCACGCCGCCGAACCTGGCGTGGCTTCGCTACATGGATCAAGCGGTGACCGCCGATCCGGTGGGGTCGGTTCAGGTTCGCCGGCGCGTGAAGATGTACAAAGCACTGCTGGGGCCGGAAGCGGCGGTGTATGGAGATCATGTCGAACTAACTCGAATCAAGAATGCTTCGGGAGGCGACGAGCAGGACCTGGGAGAAGACTTCGCTTCGACGCTGGGAACGGGCGGCGTGCTGGGAACGAAGTTTACCTGGCCGGACTACGGAGCAAAATTCAAGACGGTGTATTTGAATCAGGAAAAAGAAGCGCATTGGAAAGAATGGATTAGTTTGTACAACGAAAAGATGCTCTCAAAGGGCAAATTTCTGGACTTGTATGTTTACGGATTCGATTTTCCGGAAGCCTATGCGATTGAAAAGAATAATCATTTTTACTATGCCTTCTACAGCGGAGAAAAAGGAGGCGGTGCGAAACAGGCTCCAACAAATGCGGCGGTATGGAAAGGCGAGGTCGAGCTGCGAGGACTTCCCGCGGGAACGTTTCGGGTGACCGACTACGTGCATCACAAGGAACTTGGAACGGTGACTGGGCCGGTTGGCAAGTTGAACGCGGAGTTCACCGGCAGTTTGCTGGTGGAAGCGGCGCCAGCGCCTTAAAAAGGTCGCAATTCCTAGCTGGTTGGCCTGGAGACCGGGCCGGCTGACGGGCCAACCCCCGCGGCGTGCTTGCGCAAAAAAGCTTCGCGGTGGGTTGTGTCGCGAAATGCTTCCGTGCCACCCGCCCGGGTGACCGAAAGAGCGCCGGCGCAGTTGGCAAATTTCAGGCAGTCTTCGATTTTTGCCCCGCGGATGAACTGATGGACGAATCCCGCGTCAAATGTGTCGCCGGCGCCGACGGGATCCACGACATCCACCACGGGTGGATACGCGGCGAATTTTTCTTTTCCAACCCGGGCGATTGCGCCCTGCGAGCCACGCTTGACCACCAGGATGCGGACTTTTTGCGAGAGCGACTCGACCGCCTGCTCGAAATTGTTCACCTGCGCGAGCTTGCAGAGCTCCCTCTCATTGGGCAGAAGAATGTCCACGTAGCGAAGCAATAGTTGAATGTCTCCGCTCCAACGATCTTCGGGATCATCATTGGTGTCGAGAGATGTGGTCAGACCGGCTTCCTTGGCCTTGCGAAAAATGTGGATGAGTTGCGGGCGTATCCCTTTCTGCAAGAAATAAGAAGACAAGTGGAGGTGCTTGGCGTTGAAAACGAAGGCCTGGTCCAGTTCCCGCTCGGTCATTTCGTACATCGCGCCCGGATAGGTGAGGATGAAGCGCTCTTTTCGCTGAGGCAGGATGACGGTGAGCCCCGTGGTTTTCCCCCGCAATTTTTTGATGTGAGAGACGTCAACGCCGCTGGCGGAAAGGCGCTGCACGCAGATATCGCCGAAGGGATCATCTCCGATGCACGCACTGAAACCAACCCGATTCCCCAGATAGGAAAGGTTGTGGGCGAAGATTGCCGAGGAACTGCCCAGAGTGATGCTGAGGTCGGTGGCCAGGTATTCGCGTTCGAGGACCAGGCTTTGCGGCAGTCCGTACAAGATTAAGTCGAGATTCAATTCGCCAATGACGCTGACGTCGAAAGGGGCCAAGAGATCGTCTCCTTGTAAGGCTAGTCCAATACCACGACGCGGGTTAAGTTTTTGGGCTGGTCGGGATTGAGCCCTTTACGCATGCCAGTGAAGAAACCCATCAACTGGCTGGGGACAATATGGGCAGCCAGCCGCGGCAATTCATCACCAGGCACGTTCAGTTCCAGAACGATATCGGACGCTTTGTGAATGGCTTCACCCGCTTTGTTGCAGACGGCGATGGTTATGCCGCCCAATTCCTTCATTTCTTCGAGGACCTCAACCTCAGCTTGCTGGCCGGCCTCACTCAGGAAAAATGTCAGGGCAGCTCGTGATGTGACGATTGCTTTCGGGCCGTGGCGGAATTCCAGGGTGTGAAAAGACTGACTGTAAGAACAGGACATCTCCATGACCTTAAGTGCGGCTTCGCGCGCAAGGCCGTGGAAGGGTCCCTGGCCAAGAAAAACATAGTCGTCGAAAGAATGCCGATCGACAAAACTTTCCATCTGTTCCGCCAAGGAGGGAATGCGCGGGGCAAATTGGGCAGCCACCGCTTCCAGGGAGTTGCAGAACTTCGCGTTTCCAGCGCGGGTTGCCGCCAACCACTGCAAACTGATCAGCATGGACGTAAAAGACCGCGTCATAACCATGCTTTTCTCATCCGCCGCCTTTAGCACCAACGTCGAATCGCATTCGGCTTCCAGCTCACTTTTCTCGGCGCAGGTGATCCCAATGGTGGGTATCTGCATCTCTTTGCAAAGAACATGGGCGGCACGAACAGCTTCCGAGGTGCGGCCGGAGCGCGAGATCACGATCGCGCTTAAATCGGCGGCCACCAAACGCGTCAGGGCGGGATACAACAATATCTCGGAGCCCGGGACGGCATGCGCGGGCTCACCGGTTAGCAAAGTCCACGAAGTTGCCGCGGCCTCCGCGAGATAGAAACTGGTGCCGCAACCGACAAACAAGCGGGAGGATTTTTGGTTGATGATTCGCAGGATTTTTTCGACGGATGCGCTTTGCTTCAGTTCCCGCAAAACGGTTTGCCAGACCTGGCCCTGAGAGAGAATCTCTTTGTATGTTTCGAATTGGGCATAGTCTGTCGGTTTGATGGCCATAAATGTTCTTTCCGAATGATGAATTTTCAAGGCTAAACCAACGTCACTTCGATGTCCGCGTCGCGGAGCGACTTCAGGTCATGCTTAGAAATATTCCTGTCGGTGATCGCTTCGTGGACGGACGAGGCGGGCATGATCAGCGACAGGCTGCGGCGGCCAAATTTACTGGAATCGCAGACGATGACGGTGCGGCGGGCGGCTTCGGCCATGGCGCGGTTTACGCGCGCTTCCAGGAGATTGGGCGTGGTCAATCCATAGCGAACGTCAAACCCATCCACACCGAGGAAGAGGAGATCGGCGCTGAGTTTCCGGAGCGAGTCTTCGGCCAGGGGGCCAACGAGCGAGTATGAGTTCTGACGCAAGACGCCTCCGGTGAGGATTACTTCGACGGAAGAGTCCGCAAGTTCGGCGGCGATGTTCGTGGCGTTGGTAATGATGGTCAGGTTTTTGATATTCCGGCAGGCTCGCGCAATCGCGGTGGTGGTGGTGCCGGAATCGAGAATGATCACTTGCCCGGGACGCAGCTTGCGCGCGGCGGCAGCGGCAATCCGAATTTTCTCCTGGCGGTGCTGGCGTTCTTTTTCGCGAAGCGGGCTGTCTTTCAGAGCGCCGGTCTCTTTAGGGAGCGCTCCGCCATGGGTTCTCTCCAACTGGCCTTCATGGTGGAGAGATTCCAGATCCTTGCGAATGGTGATTTGGGACGTACGAAAGTGTTTGGAAAGATCGCGCACGAGGACGCGGCCATCGGCGCGCAAGAGTTCCAGGATTTCGCGGCGGCGTTCCTCGCTCAGCATGTGATGGCGGCTCCAGCCTTTCTTAGAGAATTACGACAAACTTTCCACGCGAATCTGGTCTTTTAGACTGGCGATATCTTGCGCACGAGCACAGCCGGGCCCCGGGGCGATGCAGTTGGCGGCGCCACACGCGGCGGCAAGACGCGCCGCTTCGACGGGAGGCAGTTGCTGTTGTGCGGCAAACGCGAAACCCGCCAGCGTCGAGTCGCCGCTGCCGACACAGGAGCGAGCGGACAGCTTTGGCGCGTTGGCAAGAAGCGTATCACCGGCGGCAGAATGCCAGATCAATCCGGCCGAACCCAAGGTGATCGCACCAGCGGCAGCTCCTGCCTTCAGCATAGCGCCGAGAATTTCATTCGCGGAAGACGGACCGCTGATCGCCTGCCCGCTCCAGGACTCGGCTTCCGCGCGGTTGGGCTTTACAAAGTCCGGTTTGCCCGCCAAGGCGAACTTGAAGGGGTCGGCGCTGGTGTCCAGGAACACGCGGCTGTCAAATTCATGAGCCAATTCGACGAGGAGCTTGTACTGGTCCGACGGCACACCTTCCGGAAGGCTTCCCGACATTATCACCGTTGGTGGTTCATTGGCGTCGTTCAAGAGTTTCGTAAAGGTTTCCACGAACCGCTGAAGTTCGCCGGGAGAGATGCGTTGGCCGGGCTCCAGGATTTCCGTGACGACGCCATTGTCCTCGACAATCTCCAGATTCGTTCGCGTGGAGCGGGTGGTGGGGATATCGTGGACGCGAATGGCAAGTGCGCGCAGACCTTCGACGAGTTGTTTGCCGGCTGCTCCGCCCGCAAAACCCAGCCAGAGAGGATCCGCCCCCAAAGTTTTCAAGGTCATAGCAACGTGAGCTGCTTTGCCTCCCGGAGCGGGAATTGCTTCGTTCACGCGGTTCACGCCTCCCAGCTGCAATCGTTCGAGGCGCAGGCGTTTGTCCACCGCAGGATTCAGGCTGACGCAGAGAAACATTACAGGTCCCTGCCAGGTGCCGCAAGCTTGCAAGCATCAAACCACGGGATTGCCGCGGCCAAGCACTTATTTACATTTTCGATGTTGCTTACACCCTCGCGTCCCAACCAATCCTGCAGAGCGCGAGGCCCCTGTTTGACGAAAATCTCGACGCCATCTTTCCACGTGGCTCTTCCGCAGAGGACGCCCGAAAACCCGGCGCCGGCTTCGGAAGCGAGATGCAACCCGAACTGAAAAGCGGAGTTGCTGACACCCTCGGACAGGTAAATGAACGGAATGGAAGAGCACGCCGCGGCATGCAGGAAATGCTGCTTCGCTTGTTCGCGTGTATAGAGAGTTTCTCCGGCGGAGGAGGGCGATCCTTCGACAAAGGAAAGATTGACGGGCATACCGATTTTCAAGACGTCCACCTGGTATTGCGGCTTCGAAAATTCCTTCATGCCTGCGGCCACGACTTCATTCTTGATGCGGGCAAACTCGATTCCCTTTTCGTCCATGTTCTCCGCGTAGCTCACCAGTTCCAGGAAGAAAGGCACATCGGCGGCGGCACATTCCGCGCCAACTTTTTCCACGAATGAATATTTGGCGCCGTTGATTGCCGCGGATGAACGGCTCGAGTAATACAAAAGCAGTTTGACCGCGTTTGCGCC
>DATLVJ010000291.1:0-15489 GCA_035577585.1 Candidatus Limnocylindrales bacterium | reverse complement strand
GCTTGAATATTGTCACGGCTTTTTTCTAGGAAGTAAGCGGACAATTGGTTCAGATCAATCTGCCCAACGTTGATGCGCTGACCTCCGCCACGGCAGGAAACGAAATGCTCAGCCGTCTTGGCCTTAACGCTTGGCCGGGGCACCTGAATCGGGTAGGCAAAAGTCTTAAAATCGTGGTCGGGAAAGAGCCGATGCAGCGCCGATCGATTGTCCGCCAGCGATTTATCAAACTCGTCCGCGGGCGTGTCCCACGAATCACAATGGGCAAAAGTGTGGCATCCGAGTTCGTGCCCCTGTTGGAAGAGAACCGCCAAGTCATCTCCAGAAAAAATCGTGCCGCTCGGCGACGATTTTCCCATTAAGCCGAGCGCTGCATAATACGTGCCGGCTACTCCGAATCGGTTCAGTATGGCTCCCCCGTTGCGAAAGGCCGATTGGGGAAAGTCATCGAATGTGAATGAAATCAGCGGGCGCTGCGGATGAATGGAAAACTTTTTCGTGTGAGCGAGACTCGCAACTGTCCGTTGATAATACCCAGTTAATCTGGACCATGGATCAGCAAATGGCATCTACTTCCTCCTGCCGCTGTTCGACGCTTGGGGGACTATGCCTTGCACCTGTTTCGATCCAGGTTTCTCAAGAAGACTCATCTAGCTTATTCCGGCCCGCGCGCGAGTTTTTTGGGGATCCTAATATCCACTGCGTCATCAGTAGCTGAGGAGGCTGTTTCCTTTTGATTCGACGACACGTACTCGCGATTTTTGGCGGAAGGAAGCATGTCGAGCGCGAGCTTTGCGAACCCGTACAACTGGTGTGGCCCACCCTGCAATATTATCACGGCCGTAAGATACAAAGCCGTGAACAACAGCGAGATCGTTACGATCCGGAGGAGCACTCCCGGGATACCCGGTGCCAACGCCAAAGATGAGAGTTCACGAATAATCGCAGCCGCGGACAGTGCTGCAATCAAGGATGCGACAACGTATTTCCAGACCGTGGCGAGTATTGGGGCAACCCCAAAGCGTATAGGCCTTCCGGCGTACCAGAAGGCGGGGATAAACAGAACCCAGAACGAAACCGTCCAGGCTGCGGCAACCCCCGCTGGCCCCCAACGGAGTCCGAGAAGGAAGAGCAAACCGGTTACGGCAAATTCCACCAGCACCCAGCGAAACCAGCGATCTGCTCTTCCGAGTGAAAGGTGGAGTAATCCAATCGTGTTGTAAACGAGCATGATGCCAATGCCCGGCCCAAAGTAAACGAAGATTCGAGCTGAAGCATCCCACCGCGGCCCCAACATTAACCGGATCAAGTCGGTTCCTTCCAGGGTGAGAATTGCCCCCATTCCCATGCCGATAAACGTGAGAACCGAAAGTCCGTTCAAGAAGTAACGCCGATATTGTTGGGATTCGCGGTCGAGCCGACTGAGGGTCGAAAGTGCGACTTCCTGAACCGGCAAAAGGAGTTGGTTGGCGGGCAGGACGAACAAGTCATACGCCTTCTTGTAAAGCCCAAGAGACGCCGGTCCAAACTGCCATCCAACCAAAAGGTTGTCCAAATTCCGGTCGCAGTAGTTGACGGTGAAGCGGCCATAGACATGGAGAGCGAACCGTATCACTTCACCTGTTCCATTCGCACGGCCCGGCAGGCTTGGTCGCCATCGGCAAAGGTAAAATCCGCCGATGGATTGAAAAAACGGTCTCGCTACCGTCCCCGCAACCAACGCCCAGTATCCGAATCCAATCCAAGCCAGAGCGATCATCAGAAGAACCGACAAAATGCCGGCGATTACGTCATTGGCGGAAGTCGCGGAGTAGCAGAGAGCCCGTTTCAGGAGCGCAAGATGGATGACAGAAAAATTTGTAAGAAAAATAGTTAATGATATGCCGATGGCAACGTGGGCGACCCGCGGATCGTGATAGAACTTAGCCATGGTTGAACCAGCGGCGGAAAAAACAAGGGCAAACAAAAGGCCCACGCCGACGTTTATCCAGAAGAGGTTGCTGGCCAGACGATGATCAAGGGCTTCCCGCTGAATGACGGCTTCCGTGTAGCCATTCAAGCCAAAACTTACCAGCAGTAGACTAAACGTGGTAACCATCGTGACCACGCCAAAATCAGCCGGAGTCAAGAGTCGCGCGAGAATGACGGTGGCCACTACCTGGACTGCAAAAACCACGCCCTGGGAAAAAACTGTGACGCCGGCGCCCCGTACCGCCCGGCGCCGCAATTCTCCTCCCATTTCAGTTGGCAGAAATTTTCCATCTTGATCAAAAGGTTTCAATGGTTCTCCGGGGACGCAAGACAGTCAATCGTTGGCGAGGTACCTGCGAATAGTTGATGAGCATTTCAAGGCTACACTTATAGAGTACCGTACTCCTCCAGCCTCGGGTGGCGGTCAGGAGGCTTATTCAGGCGGAAGCGATTCGTCCTTACGCCTGTTCTCACCTGCACCAGTGCGCAGATCATCACTATGACTTCAAAAAACATATTATCTCTTCTGCAAGCCCCTAACTTGAGACGGCTGAATCAGTTCCAGACAGGCAGGATGGTACGAAATAAACCTGTTCTCCTCTACTGGCCCAAATCTGTTCCCCAGTCCAGTAGTCACTCTCTCAAGTTGAGAATTACTGTGGGTGTGGGGAATAAAGCATTATTTAAGGTCACCCCTGTAGTGTGGCCTTGGCGAAACAAAAAGCTTCCGGAAAGAGTAGAGGAGTCTAATCACGTTATGAAACGCTGCCAGTTGGTACTCACCTTCTTCCTATTAATTCTGTTCTCTCCGGCCGGAGCCCACGCACAACTGTGGAACGGCATTATCAGTCCGAGCCGGGCAATCGACTGGACGCGAGCCGGCATCCCGGGCGGACTCCCTGACGCCAACTGGACTCAGTGTGGCCCAACCATCGCGGCTTATTCCGGCACGGCCGCCACGATCAATACGGCGCTGGCGTCCTGCGGCCTGAACCAATACGTGCTCCTCGGGCCCGGCACCTTCACTCTCTCCACTGGCGTCGCCTTTCCGGGCAATAAGACTGGCCATCTGGTTTTGCGTGGGCAAGGAGCAAATTCGACGTTTCTCGTTTTCAGCGGCGCGGCGCCTGGTTGTAACGCGGGGCAGTCCGCGTTCATGTGCATCCAGAGTAGCGACAGCACTGCTCCAGGCAATGGAGGGCTCTCCATTGTGAACTGGACTGGCGGCTACGCGAAGGGTTCAACACAGCTTACGTTGAGCAGCGTCGCGGGAATCATCGCGGGAAAGACTCTCCTCCTCTTAAACCAGTGCGACACCGGATTCAGCGGCGCGGCTTGCACAACGGGTAGCGCCATAGATAACGGAAATTACTTCGTATGCTCGGCGAAGTACAGCGCAGGAACAGGTTGTTCGGTAAACGGACCGGATGGCACCACCTGGCGTGCAAATGCCTGGCAACAGGAGAACGTCTTGGTTACCGCGATCAACGCAGGCGGTTGCGGAGCGACCTGTGTGACGATCGGCCAGCCGATCGCGCACCCCAACTGGGCGGCAAGCCAGAGCCCGCAAGCCGTCCTAATGCAACCCATTCCGCAGGACGGCATCGAAAACCTGACGATCGACGGAACGCCAACAACTTCCGTTGGCGCGGCAATTACACTCTTCAATACCTATCAGTGCTGGGTCAGCGGCGTGAAAATCGTCAACGCCCGCGCATATGGCATTTACATGATCGATGTCTCTCACACCTTGATTAAGGACAACTACTTCTACCGGTCCAACGGTCACCCAGACGCGTACGCCCTCCGCGTTGCGTGGGGTGGAGATGACGTCATTCAAAACAACATATTCGAGCAGTGGAAGAACAGTTTCGCCGCCGACGGCCCGGCCTCCGGCGAAGTGATTGCCTACAACTATTCGATTAACCAGATTGTGCCTTCCCCGAACGATTTCATGTGGACTGCTTTTTGGTCACACTCGACGGGTGATGATTTTCATCTTCGAGAGGGTAACACCGCTAACAACGATCAGGAAGACAACACCCACGGCACGCATTTGGACATCACAAAGTTTCGCAACTTCTTCTGGGGCTGGGAATCCTGCGCTAACGGCACTTGCGGCTCGAACACTTCCAAGACCTTGCCGCTCGATGCCAACATCGATTCTTCCTACGTTCGATACGCGAATTTGATCGGCAATGTGCTCGGTACGCCGGGGGTAACCACCTCTTATGAGCATACCCAGGCATTTGGAAGCTACGCAGCGTTCAACATCGGCGCCGGCAACACCAGCATCAACATGCCGAATGACCCACTGGTCGGCGTCACCATGCTGCGCTGGGGTAACTACGATGTGGTGACGGGCGCGGTTCGTTGGTGCGGTAGTTCGTTGAACAGCGCATGGACTTTGCTTTGTGCCCTGGGATCGGAAATTCCCACCGCGGCGCCTCTGTATCCAAATTCGATTCCGACGGTTGGTGACACAGGAATAGGGCAGCCCGCTCTACCTGCATCTTTGTATCTCTCTTCAAAACCGTCCTGGTTCGGCTCGCTTCCCTGGCCTGCCATCGGACCTGATGTTACCGGCGGAAACATTGGTCAGTGCAGCGGCACCCTAAACACCCCTGGCAAATTCGCAGGGCTGCCGGCCACCAGCAGCGCACAGTGCGCGGGTGCGGCGCTAAACACCACCGCTTGGGCTGGGCACGTGAATACGAACCCGGCGATGAACTGTTACCTGAATGTGATGGGCGGGAAACCAGATGGCACAGGAAACGCTCTACCCTTCGATGCGAATGCTTGCTACGGCGGCGGGACAGTGGTGCAAAAGCCTGCGCCCCCAACGGGTCTGTCTCTGGTTGTGATTACAAACTAGGACAGCCATCAACGAAGTACTTCTAAGAGAATCCGGTTCGCCCCGTCTGAAGAGACCGCGAACCGGATTCTTTTCTTGCAGAAAGGCGATTTAAACTCCCCGTTTTACCCGCACACGTTCGATCCGCAAAACATCTTCCTTCAGTTTATTCCGGCCTAAGGGGCCAATTCTCCCGGGTCTTGTCGATAACCTGCGATCCTGACCGTCCGAGGAAATATCCAGGGTAGCCGGTGAAGGCGTCGCCGGAACAATCGCAATTGCAAGGAGCAGGCAAATCCACACCGGATTCATCATCTTGAAACCGCCCTCGCTGAAATCGTATGCTACTGCGACGACAAAATACGCAAGGCGCAGGCTGCCGGCGCGAGTTTGGAAGCGAGCTGCCGCCACAGTTCGGCGATACCCAGTCACCAGTAGGATGCCCAACAGAATGACTCCCAACCAGCCCAGATTCAAATACACCTCGATGTAGCCGTTATGGGCTTGGTTAAGTCCCTGGTCAATACACTTCTCGATGTCCACAAGCCGCTGTCCGAGCCAGAAACTTTCGAACCCCTCCCCGATGACCGGATTACCGACCATCGGAATCGCACAACGCCAGATCGCGGTCCTACCGGTGAAAGTAGTGTTTCTGCCGAGATTTTCGACCAGGCCGCTTCCGATGCCAAGAAACATCGCGGAGAACGGGACCAGGATGGCGAGCATGACCGCGAGATTCAAAATGGTCCCATTCCTCGCTTTTTGAAAAAGCAGCGTCATCACCATCAAGCTTCCTCCAAGCAAGAAGCAAGAGAGAGCGGTGGCGGAATTCGCCGCGTACAACAGATAGACGGAGATCAGAACAATAATTCCGTAGGCAAACCGAGGCCCCCGCGCCCTTTCCTCTCGCGGCCGGCGGTACAATTCCATCAAGTAATACAGAGACGCCAGCCCAAAGAGCGCGGACGTAATCCCGAGCTGGTTTTTGTCCGTACATACGCCCGTCCAAGTTGGGGCTCCTCCTCTGGAATAGGCACGACCAAGCTCAGGAAAATATCGGATGAAAAGCGCGGAGAGCGGGATCACCACAAATCCGACCCGCGTGAGAAACCTCTTGAGGGCTTCGTACCACTCCGTGTCGCTGAGCACGACCAGGATCATCACGACGTCGCCGAGCGCCCGGAACCACCGTTTGAACGACACGTCGGGGTAGTCAGACCAGAGAAAGCTGATACCGCAGTACATAAAATAGAGCAGAATCGGAAGGTTTGCCTTGAGGAGTGCAAGAACTCGCGATCCCCTTCTGACCAAAACGAGCACGGCCACCAGCAGGAGTCCTGTCAAAAAGGCACGGTCGAGCGGGTTTCCCTCAAGATACCGGTTCGTCTGAACATCACCGGAATAGTGCAGCCACTCGGAAACATTGCGTGACGAGCAAATGAACAACCAGCAGACCGGAACCCAAAGGGCCATCGACGTTCGGGCTTCTTTGTCTCGAACGAGGCGAAAAAGTTGCCAGATACCTAGAAAAAAGACCAGTGCGGCAATCGGACGTACGATTTAGCACCTTCCAATGCTTGCCAGATCGGTGGAATCCGCACGGCTTGAAGACCGGGCAAGCTTCACCTTCTTGGACGGTGAATTGGGTTCAACTGGTTCGGGCACAGAATGAATCATTTTCACTCAGAAGGATTCGCGTAGATTTCGCTTATGTCTCATGCTTGCCGGAGCGAATCAAGCAAAGACGGCGCCGTACATTTTATTCGCTACCACAGATTTGGCTCGGACGCGATCTACAATCACTACGCTAAGGATAGTCAGACAAAAGGCCAAAAGAAAAGAACTTCCCAGAATTAAGGTCCGTGATTCGAGATATTTCAATCCAAAGTGAAGCATCTGCAACACCGCAATTTGCGCGATGTAACCGAACAAAGAGTACTTGCCCAAAAGGATGGTGATTCTGGCCGCGATGCCGGGTGATTCGCCCGTCTGCCCCACCCGATAAATGATCATCAGGCTCAGGAAGACTCCGATAATCTGCAGTGGGTAAATGACATTCCAGAGGGTGATCGCCGCCAGATACAAAATATAGGCGCCACCCAGCAGTAAAGGGTGCTGGACGAGCGCATCCACCTTCGCTCTTGGCAGGTAGCCCGCGATCACTCCCAGAAGCCCGATCGTAACGAGCTCCAGATTTGGACTCTGTATGCCATAGCCGGCCAGGACAACAATACTCAGCAGGGAGATCAGACAAACAATATGAAACGCATAGCGGTAGAATCTCGAAGCAATTGAAAGAACGGCAGACAGGATGAGCACATATCCAATGGGAATCAGAACAAAAAAGGCCACCGCCTTGGTTTGTCCTCCGCCCACCCCGCTTCCGACTACGTAAACGTCAAACAGATTTGACGCCGGAGAACCATCCGAGAAAGAGGGCAGGGCGAAAGTTCCCTGAACGAGCAGTAGCCTTATGATGTTCAAAACGAGAAAAACTCCCAGGATCTTTAAACCTCTCTGGCAGAGCCGCTTGGGAAGCCTCGGATCGGAGATGTCGTATTTCGACAGATAAATGTTGGAGATCAAGAATCCGGTTATACAGATAAAAGAAGGGGTCAGAAATCTCAGATACCGGTTGTCATGCGGGCCATAGAAATAATTTATCCAGTGATACAACACCATAATCAGGACCAGCGCCCCTTTTGTGAAATCAAGCGCTGGATTGCGATTCGTCTTGTTGGCTGTTTCGGCCATTTCGTATCTACCTTGCGTATCGGCGTACCGGGTCAATCGCCGATTCTCTTTTCGATTCTGGAATGGACGAGTGACGATCCCGCCCACTACCTGCGCGGCGTTTCAGTTCGAGTCCAGGAAAAGCCGATGAATCAACTCTAATGTCAGCAGTTGGTGAATCTCGGTCGTGTAGTTGCGATTTCCCTTCAGATGTCCGTTTACGGTCGCTCCCACTCCGCTGCGATCGAGATAGGGCCTCGCCAGGGCTCGTGAATCAAGCAGTATTTCCCGAACGTATTCGGAGAGGGCATCCCGGTACCACACGCGAAAATGATTGAATTTGTGCCTGCCCAGGAATAGTCGTTCCAGGTGGAATGCCGAGAGGGAGTGATCCAGCTTGGCGAGCCACTGCGGCATGCCGTAGTCATACGCATACTCGGCTTTAAAGGTGAACTCCAGATAACCGCGCGTTAGCGAAGCAGAGAGATCGCTTGCTGAACCGCCAAGACCCCGATCCGTTCGCAATTTGGCGAGATCTGCATTTCCATCGGCTATCAATCGAATGCATTCCACGTCGTTCTTGAATACATCGGTTTTTGCCCGGGAGGATTCCGGCGCTCGAAAGGCCGTCTGCACCAGCTTGTTGTCGAGATACGGGGAACGAAGCGACAGTTGAGTCTGTTCGAGGGCAAGCAGGCCGTAGTGGTGCCACGGTGTTTGGCGGAACGCGATAAAGGAAAGCGCATGGCCTTTGATCAAATTGGCGTACGTCCCACGCGCCTCATGGACGTGGGATAGAAACTCTGGTCGAAACAGTCCGGCGGCAGGTTCCACGGGCTTGAAGGCCGGCAGACGGCGAAGCACCTCGCTGCCATAGTTGCCGGTCATTCGAACCGGGGCGATCGCGGCCGCCCGCTCGTTCGCGAAAAGGTCGCTCGAGCGGTTCACGCTTACACAACCATCGGTCAGATAAACGGCCCGCTCCGCGTAACGACGAAAGTGTGAGAGAAATTCACCGCCAACAGGGATTACCTCAAAGCTCTGGCCGCAAGCTTTCGCAATTTTCCGCGCCAGCCTTACATCCTCGCATTCCCGGAACATCCCGCCAAAGGAATAACAGGGAAACGCTCCTGGAACTGCCTGATGCCAGGCCATGATCATTCGGGTGTCGAGTCCCCCTGTGAGGGACATCCCGATTTGTTCGGGACCCTGGAAGTATCGCGGAAGGATTTCCGAAAAAGTTGCGCGCAGCTGCTGGTAGTAATCTTCGGGGCCTAATGCGGGCTGGTTTTCCCACTCCTCTGTCTGGAAATAGGACTTCCGGTTCTGCAAGGAAGCATCGCTGAACGTCCAGGCCGAAGCCGGCGGCAAGACTTCAATGCCCCTAAAAATTGTCCGGTTCTCCAGGACGCAACCGCAGGAGACGAATTCCCCAAGACTTCGCGCGTCCGCAGCCCGAAGCTCCGGGCGGACAGCAAGAATCGCCTTGGCTTCAGCGGCAAAATAAAAAGCGTCCCGCGAGTTATGAACGTAAAGCCGTTGCAATCCGTAACGGTCGTTGAAGAGGCTTACCGTCCGGTTGACAAGGTTCGAAAGAACTCCCTGAAATCGTCCATTCAGGGTTCGTGGAAATTCAGGATCTTCCTCAGCGACGTGAACCAGGTACGAAGGCCCGTCCAGATCCAGTTGATGGCCGCGTGCCTTCAGTGCCTGAGCGGCGCCCGGCTCCGGGTATTCTTCTCCGGCAAAAACGAGCACCAGATCCCCGCGTTCATTGCGGAGGGGCATTCCGTCGGCAAAGGATCCTTTGCGCACGACCCAGCCGACATACAGGCCGAGGGAATCATCGATCCATGTCCCCGTCACATAAAATGTTTCATGACAAAGAGCAGCGACCATTCGTTGCAATTGCTGCTCCGCCACCTGGCGTGGCATTTTGGTGATGAGGCCTACGATTCCTGGCATATCAGTTCAATCGAGACCTGAGAAATGTCACGCGGTTCAGATCCATCCTGGAAAAAGCGGATCGATGCTCTCCGGCGAAGGTGAGCATTCGAGTATTCCGCTTATTCAGAGTCAGAATTGGAGCCGGCGGGAGGATTTGAACGCTCCGTCTGCCGAATACGATTCGGCCGCTCTAGCATTGAGCTACACCGGCTAAGAAATTGTTTGAAATTATACCATCTCAAGCGCGCATCACCGCTGAAGGTGATCAAACTTTCAGGAAGAATTCCCAGAAGTCCACGGTGGAAATTGAGCTTGAGCGCAAGACTTCCCCAATTTGTCAAGGGAACATAATATCTGGGTGTCAAAACCTCTTCGAACCCGTTCCGGGTCTTGAATTCGCGAAGGGGACTTCCCTTTTTATTCCCATAATTGAAGAATCCGTAGGTCAGGTACTCCATCTGTCTAGCCGCGCAGTGTTCGACAGCGGTTGAGATCAAGGCATTTGCGGGTCTTTTGTCATTGTGGCTCGCCTTCACTGCCAAGTTCAGGATGGCGGCAACATCGCCCTTATACACGACCTTCAAATACCCGATCATCTCGTTCTCAAAATAAGCGCAAAGAAACTCACTGCGATCCACGAACGACTCGTGGTCCTTTTTCACCTGGTCCAGGCTTTTGCCGTAATGAGCGTTCGCCTTTCCCTGTCGCATCGGCGAATCATTGTTCACGCCGGCGATGCCTTCGATCAGTGGTTCGTCGAATTCCAGCGTCCGAATCTCCACTCCCCGTTTCTGTGACCTCCGGACATTCTTGCGGCTTTCTTGGGGAAGCTTCTCCCACCACTCCTTGAAATTGGCAACACGCGCGGCGGCCACGCTTTCCGGTTCGGATGCATACGGGTATTTGGGGGTGGAACCCGGCATTTTCTGGCTGAAGGTGAAGATATCGGCGCGCAGCTTGCGCGATTTCTGTTCCTTTAATAGTTTTATGCAGATTTCAGGATTTTCAATTTCGCTTTCCAGCCACCACTCATCGTGAATTGCGGCGATTTTCACCAATCCGCCCTTGACGGTTATGGATCTGCCGCGAAAATCTAGGGCCGGGACTCTGACCCACCTGCCCCCAGCACTGATTTCGATGCTGTTAACCGCCATTGAGCTGTCTCCGATACCGCCGTTCCTTCATTGAAATACGATAAGCCAGGAACTCAGTAAGACCGCCTGCAATTTTGCCGATTGGAAAAAATGGTAACGCCGGGTTCACGTGTGCCGCTGCGTTACCGCGCTGATTCCAACGTAGGCCATCAGTCGGCTGCCGTGATCCAGCAGCTTGATCAGGTACTTGAGAAAAACATGCTGGCCGAACAGGGCGAGCACCGGCAATGCCAGCGTATAACACGGAACCGCCACCAGGGACTTGGCCGCGTTTTTGAGCCGATCCGTGGGGTGTTTGTGAAAATTGCTCCCGCGCAGCAACGCTCGCCTCAGCAGGTATTCCCGGTTGCAACGCGAAGCGGGAACCAGTTCGTGCGCCACAGCCTCATTGCACCAGATAAACGTGCGGCCCTTCTCCATCATGCGGCGAAAGAAATCTACGTCTTCCCCCGCGGTATCGAACTGGCTCCTGAAGGGGGGTTCGCCGGGTTCCAGGATCTCGCGCCTAAAGAGGACATTTCCCGTGCGCGCTTCTTCCCAGGGCACGCGATAGCCGGTTTCGTGGGTTGGCCGATCGAAGAATTTGCCCTTCGTTACCCACACCGGAGGCACGCTCTCGAAATAGGGTTGCACGGGTCCCAGAACGCCGTCGACTTTATGCTCCATGCAAACCTTATAAAGATTAAAAAGCCAATCGCTCTCCGGGTATTCGTCGTCGTCAATGAAGGCGATGAAATCTCCCTGCGCGTTTGCCAGTGCTCTGTTTCGCGCAAGAGCAATATTCGGTTGTGGCTCGAAGGCATAAATCACCTTCAAACTGGAAATCGAAGAGAACTCTTTCACGAAATCCCGGGCAGACTGGGCAGGATCGTTGTCGGTCACGACGACAGAATAAGAAAACAACTCCTCGGTCCTCTGTTTTTCCAATTCCTTCAGCAGCTTACCCAAGAGCTCCAGCCTCTTGAAGGTGCATATGCAGACGCAGATATGATGCTTTTGTACCGCCACTCCCGGCGCACCCCTGTGTGTCACTGTTTTTTCTTTCGCGCCCGCCGGACGAGGGAAGCGACTGTTCGCCGGCCGCGCTCCGCCATTCTCAACACTGGAATTGCGGAGCGAACGGCACTTTGACTCACTGGCAGTTTAAACGCCCTCGCACTGCACCGCCTGGCCCTGAGCGCCTCAAGAACAGACTGCTCGGATATCTCTCCGTGAACATCCAGTGCCATGCCGAGCGCAAAAAACTGGCGGTCGGTATGAAAATCCAGTCCTACGAATGGAATTGCCCCTGTCGCGTGCAGAAGCGTATTCGCGTTCTTGCTCGGCGCCCATCCGTCATATTTACGATTCCACACTTCGATGCCCAGGAGAGCGTCTGCCCACGAAGGTTCAAACGACTTCCACGCTTCACGACGCGACGGGTGAGCTAATACAGCAAATCCTCCGGCGGAACGCACTCGCGCCAACATTTCGCCGGTGGGCAACCCCTCTCCTAGGAAAGGCACATCCCCCCACACCAGGATGTGCACTCGATTCGCAACGTCGCTGTATTCAATTCCGGGTACAACCAGAATCTTGTCCGAACTGGCTTTCGAACAAGCCGCCCGATACTCGTTCAACCGCTCCGCACTAAACCCGAGGTCGTGCTCCGTCATCATCAGGACGCGGTAGCCGCGGTCACTAAAACTCCGGCTGAGCGCCTCCAATTCCCAACTGCCGTCATACGACCAGACCGAGTGCACGTGGCATGCCGCAAGAATGTCCATAGATTCTTAGTTTTTAGACTTGAACACGTTGTCGTGAATCGTATAGTAAAAATCGGCGAAGAAAACTTTCGAATCGTCGCGGCGCCAGTTGTAGACTCCATCCTTTCGGCGAAAGCGGAGAATGTCACCGAAGGATTTCCAGAAGGACGGCCATTGAGTCAAAGCGTTAGATCTCGCTCCTCGCAACACGAAAAGCAGGTGCATAAATTCACGGCCTGCATGCCTGCAGAGCAGCTCCGCCTGCGAGGAAGCTCCAATCCCTGCTTGCGACGCTTCGTCCATCGCCAGGTGCACATGCCAGGCGGGATATTCCAGGCTCTGGCGACGGCAAAGAGCCATGCTCCCCCACGTCCTGCCGTTCAATTCGACAAACCAGATCTTACCGCCAGAGTCGCGAAGCAGCTCGATCATGAATAACCCGCGCCAACCCGCTTTGGCAATCAGCGCTTCCACATTCGATTTGATTTCCTCCGGCACGTCCTGAGAGATGCAAGCGCTTGAGCCCGATCCCTGAGGATCCATCATTCGCACTCTGCGATGAGCACTCCACACCCGAATACCTTCCGGCGCGGCAATCCCGAAGACTCCTTCGCCGATTCCAGGAACAAACGATTGCGCAAGCAGCGGGACTTTCTCGCCCCATTCCACAACGGCTTTCTCCAGCTCCAGCCGGTTCGCGCAAATCCATTTTCGGCAGGATTTTATCCGTCCTTGACGGACTGGAACACATTCCGCCGCCTTCAGAATAATAGGAAAGGAAACAGTGGATTGAAACGCAAACAGATCCGCCGCGGTTTGCGCCAGCACGGATTGCGGGACGTTAAAGCCGGCCTCCCGCGCCGCTTGCACTTGCAGGTTCTTGTTCAACGCTAGTTCGGCGCACGAACCGCTCGGGCCCGCCAGTAACCACCCGTTACTGGGGGGCAGACGGCTGCACAGCCAGACTGCCTTGTCATCCAGGGGAAGAAGTATGAGCCGGCCGGTCTCAGATGAAGTGGTAAGAGAACCCAACAGAGAATTCAGTTCCGATAAGGACGCCTGAAGATCGGATTCCGGCGAGGTGATTTCGTAGCATTGGACAAGCCGGCTGTGACGCAGGGCGGATGCCCGTCCCCGCCGCGCGAACGCGACCACTCGAAACCCCGCGTCCACCAGGCTCCAAAGCACCTCCGGAGCGGACATGGCTTCCGCGAACCCTATGACGACTGTCGTTCGTGACATTAGCGAGCGCTGGGCGAGTGCTTGACGGCCACTGCGCGATACAGTTTAGGACTTATCGTGCTCAATTGCTCGCCGCCGGTTGCTTGCTGGTGTCGGCGTGTTTCAGATAGTCCGCAACCGCCTCCCCGATCACCCGGTATCCATTCCTGTTCGGGTGCATGTCGCCCGCGCTACTCGCATAAAGCCCCTCTCCCACGGAGTTTTTCAATTCGGGGAGTGGATCCACGTAGGGTATCTTGTTGTCGGTCATGGCCTGGAATGTCTGGGCGCGGGCCGAGCGTTCGCTGACCAGCAGCTTGTCGATGACGTCGTCCATCGGCACCTTGGAATTGTGTTCGAGGTACTCGGAAAACACCATCTCCTTGGTTGGGATAACAACGACGACAAACTGAACGTGATTTTGCCGGCAGATCTCGTTCATCTGCTTCAGCAACTCAAACGTAATGCGCATGCCCTCGCGCACGTTCGGATTGTCCTGATCGAGCCCGAAAAACACAGCCTTCGGTCGAAAAGCTTCCAGAATGTGCTTTTCCGGAATATTGATGGACGTGGCGTAACCCGGGTAGAGTTCCGCGGCATTCCTGATTTGAATGTCGCCCTTTACCCTGCCGCCAAAACCCGCGTGAAACGCCAGTTGATAAATGACGCAGTGCCGAGACAGCCAAACCCTGATTTTTCTGATGCCGGTATCCGTGGGCGGGCCTTCCCAGATGTTCGCTTCCACTTTCTGCGGCGGGAGAATTCTCAAGTCCTTCCAGTAGTCCAGTCCATAGGTGAGCGAAAAGGCGTTCTCGAAATCGTCGCCCATATAGAGACCCCAAATAATCATTTTGGGTTTCAAGGTCAGAGCCTTAGTTTTCGAAAGATAGAAATACTGATTCGGTCCATATCCGCCCAGGCCCATGTTGTAGACTTGCCGGCCGGACAAGCGGCTCGCTACATATGGCCAGGAGTCCACCATTCGCGCGGTATTCCCGTAAGTATGGGAATCGCCAACGGCCACAATGTCCGCGGTGTCTGGCACTTTGGGATTTCGGAAACCCCAATGGTCGAATGCGGCAAGGGCGCTGGGCGACGGAACGGCGCCCAAAATATCGTCCTGCACCACTTCCAGTCTCAGGAAATCGGCCGGATTCAGAACCAATCTCGCGGCAAATTCGGCAAGCAAGAGGGCAACAGCAACCGCCACGCCAAATAGCACCAGGTTTATCAATATATTTTTGATTTTCATTGTAGGAGCGTTTATTCGGAATCGTTCTTAGTCAAGTTTGAATTCCTTCCGCCAATCACCCGTTTCGGGCAACGCCGGCTGGTCCTTCTTATCCAGAAGGTAGTTCCCCACCACCAGGTAATCCATTTCGGTCCTCATGAAGCATCGGTAAGCATCTTCGGGGGTGCAGACAATCGGCTCGCCGCGAACGTTGAAGCTGGTGTTGACGATGACACCGTAGCCGGTTTGCTGTTTGAACTGATTAATTAATTCCCAGTAGCGGGGATTCGTCTCATTGCTCACACTCTGGATACGCGCCGAGTAGTCAATATGCGTGATTGAGGGAAGATCCGATCGCAGAAAGTAGAGCCGGTCGTAGAGAGGCTTGTCGTGATAACCCGCGGGAAGTGGAATCTGTTTGTCGTGGCGGATGGGTGCGACCAGAAGCATGTAGGGAGATTCCCGGTCCAGTTCAAAATATTCACCGATATCTTCTTCCAGTACCGAGGGGGCAAACGGGCGAAAGCCCTCCCGGTATTTGATCTTCAGATTCAATTTCTTTTGCATTTCGGGGTTTCGCGCGTCTCCCAGAATGCTGCGGTTGCCGAGCGCCCGCGGCCCGAATTCCATCCG